>JAFAPJ010000411.1 GCA_019247255.1 Methylobacteriaceae bacterium
CGCCGGAGACATGGGCATGCGGCAGATGTTGCCTGATCCAGCGCGCCGCATCGATGAACGCCACTCCGTAGCCGTTGTGCTCGTCCATGCCGGTGGCGACCGCGAAGATGTTCGGGTCGAAGATGATGTCCTCCGGCGGGAAGCCGACCTCCTCGGTCAGGATCCGGTAGGCGCGGGCGCAGATCTCGACCTTGCGGGCGCGGGTATCGGCCTGTCCGGTCTCGTCGAAGGCCATCACCACGACGGCCGCGCCGTAATCGCGGCAGGTCCGGGCCTCGGCCTTGAACTTCTCCTCGCCCTCCTTGAGCGAGATCGAGTTCACGATGGCCTTGCCCTGCACGCATCGAAGCCCGGCCTCGATCACGCTGAACTTGGACGAATCCACCATCACGGGCACGCGGGCGATGTCGGGCTCGGCCGCCACGAGGTTCAGGAACTCGACCATGGCGCGCTCGGAATCGAGCAGGCCCTCGTCCATGTTGACGTCGATGATCTGGGCGCCGCCCGCGACCTGGTCACGGGCGACGTCGAGGGCGGCCGCGTAGTCGCCCGCCGTGATGAGCTTGCGGAAGCGCGCCGAGCCCGTGACGTTCGTCCGCTCGCCGATATTCACGAAGCGAATCGTGTCATCGAGCGTGAAGGGCTCGAGCCCGGAGAGCCGAAGCCGCGGCGCGACCGTCGGGACCGCGCGGGGCGCCTTTCCGGCCACCGCGTCCGCCATCGCCCGGATGTGCTCGGGCGTCGTGCCGCAGCAGCCGCCGACGAGGTTCACGAGGCCCGAGGCCGCGAACTCGCCGATGAGCGTCGCCGTCGCGTTCGGGCTTTCGTCGTAGAGGCCGAACTCGTTCGGCAGGCCGGCATTCGGATAGGCGCAGACGAGCGTGTCGGCGACGCGCGCGATCTCCGCCAGATGCGCGCGCATCTCGCGGGCGCCGAGGGCGCAATTCAACCCGACCGTGATCGGGTCGGCATGCCGGACCGAATGCCAGAAGGCCGTGGGCGTCTGGCCGGACAGGGTGCGGCCGGAGAGGTCCGTGATCGTCCCCGAGATCATGATCGGGCGCTCGAGCCCGGTCTCGCGGAAGACGGCGCGCGCCGCCGCGATCGCCGCCTTGGCGTTCAGCGTGTCGAAGATCGTCTCGATCAGGATGAGGTCGGCGCCGCCCTCGAGAAGCCCGCGCACCTGGTCGGCATAGGCGTCGCGCACCTCGTCGAATGTGACGGCCCGGAAGCCCGGATTGTTGACGTCCGGCGAGATCGAGAGTGTCCGGTTCGTCGGGCCGACCGCGCCCGCCACGAAGCGCCGCCGGCCGTCGCGCCGCTCGGCCTCTCGCGCCGCCTCGGAGGCGAGCCGTGCACCTTCCCGGTTCAGCTCGCGCACGATCGGCTCGAGCCCGTAATCGGCCTGCGCGATCGATGTGCCCGAGAAGGTGTTGGTCTCCGCGATGTCCGCGCCCGCCAGGAAATAGCGCAGGTGGATGTCGCGCACCGCGCCCGGCTGCGTGAGGATCAGGAGGTCGTTGTTGCCCTTCAGATCATGCGCGTGATCGCGGAAGCGTTCGCCGCGGAAATCCGCTTCCGTCAGCCTCAGCGCCTGGATCTCGGTCCCCATCGCGCCGTCGAGCACGAGGATGCGCTCGCGGGCGGCGGCCCGGAGCGCGGCGGCGATCTCAGCGCCGGTGGAGAGGTCGTTCGACATCGGTTCGTCTTCCGTGGCGGCCGGGTCGCGCGGCCGGCTTCGCCGTTTGCTTCGCTCGAGCGAGGAGATCAGGCCTGGGCTTCGAGGGCGAGCAGGCGACGCTCGATCGCCTGCAGCTTGTCCTCGACCTCGGCGGCCGCATACCGCCCGAGGACAGATTCGCCGAAAGCCGCCGCGCGGACGCTCTCGAGTCGGTTTTCGATCCGCTCGAAGCGGCGGTCGACCGCTTCGGTCAGCCGATCCAGATCGGCACGAAGCTCGCGCAGGTGGACCAGGACGAGGTTGTCAGGCTCCGCCACTATGTTCCTCCAGCGCTTTCAGGCGCATCTCGATCGTCCTCAGCCGGTTGCGGATCCGGGCGGCTGCGTAGCGTCGGGTAAGCTCGCGCCTGATCGTCGGCTCGTCGAGCTGCAGAAGCCGGGCGGTCACACGATCGAGCTCAGCCGGATCCTGGCTCGCCGCCGAGGCCGCCATCGCGGCCTTCAGCTCCTCGAAATCCGCGCGTAACCGGTCGAGCTCCTTCATATCCGGTGTCACGCGGCGGCCCGGGCCGGCTCGTCGGCCAGCTGGCCACGAAGCCCGAGCAGGTGGCAGATCGCGTAGACCAGATCGGCGCGGTTCATGGTGTAGAAATGGAGCTCGCCGACCCCGCGATCTACGAGGTCGAGCACCTGCTCGGCCGCGACCGCGGCCGCGATCAGCTTGCGGGTCTCCACGTCGCCCTCCAGGCCCTCGAAGCGCTGCGCGAGCCAGTCCGGGATCGTGGCGCCGGCCCGCTCCGCGAAGGAGCGCGCCTGCTTGAAGTTCTGGACGGGCAGGATGCCCGGGACGATCGGGATGTCGATGCCCCGCGCCCGGACCCGATCGAGAAAGCGCAGATAAAGGTCGTTGTCGAAGAAGAACTGGGTGATGGCCCGGGTCGCACCCGCATCGACCTTGGCCTGGAGCGCGTCGAGGTCGGCATCGAGCGAGGCGGTCTCGGGGTGCCGCTCGGGATAGGCCGAGACGGAAACCTCGAAATCGCCGATGCGCCGGATGGCCGCCACGAGATCGCAGGTCTGCTCGTAGCCGCCGGGATGCGGCTCGTAGCGGGTGCCGAGCCCGCCGACCGGATCGCCTCGCAGGGCCACGACGTGACGGACGCCCGCGTCCCAGTAGGAACGGACCACGTCATCCACCTCGTCCCGCGTGGCGGCGACGCAGGTGAGATGCGCGGCCGGCTTCAAGGCCGTCTCGCGCACGATCCGGGCGACCGTGTTGTGCGTCCGCTCGCGGGTCGAGCCGCCCGCCCCGTAGGTGACCGACACGAAGCTCGGGCCAAGGGGCGCGAGCCGCTCGATCGCGCTCCAGAGGTTCGCCTCCATCTCGGCGGTCTTGGGCGGGAAGAACTCGAAAGAGACCCGGACGGGCCGCGTCGAGTGCCGGCTCGGCCGGAAGGCGATCGGGGACATCAGGCGACCTCGCGCAAGGAGCCGGCCGGCGCGGCGGCGTCACGCCGATCCGTCGCGAGCCAGAGGGAGACGGTGAGCTTGCCCGCGGCTTCGTCGGGCGGCGGCAGGTCGCGCGTCAGGCCGACGGTCAGCCCGGCCTCGGCCAGCCATTCGACGAACTGGCCCGGAGCGAAGCCGAGACGGCGGTGGGCCTGCGTCTCGCGCAGGAACTCGAGCCCGTGCGGCGCGAAATCGACCACGAGGAGCCGCCCGCCAGGCGCAACCAGGCGCGCAGCCTCGGCGAGCGCGCGGGCCGGGTCGTCCAGATAGTGCAGGACCTGATGCACGACGACGAGGTCGAAGCTCTCGCGGGGCAGGGGCGGCGCGTAGACGTCGCCCTGCCGGAGCTCGACCCGGGTCAGGCCGGCTCGTCCGAGATTGGCGCGCGCCACGGACAGCATGGCGGGACTGCTGTCGAGCCCGACGGCGCGGTCAGCCTGCCCGGCGAGCAGCTGGAGGATCCGTCCCGTCCCGGTGCCGACGTCGAGGAGCGTCCGCACTTGGTCCGGTCCGACCGCCTCGAGGATCGCGGTCTCGACCGCCTCCTCCGAGACCTGGAGGGAGCGCGTCCGGTCCCATTGGGGCGCGAGCCGCGCGAAGAACGCCTGGGCGGCGGCGGCGCGCTGGGTCCGGACGGCCGCGAGACGCTCGCGATCGTCGGCGAGCCGCCGGTCGCCCGGCGCGAGAGCCGCCAGGATCGGCGCCACCAGCGCGCGCGGGGCCGAGCCGTCCGCGAGACGAAAGAAGGCCCAGGCGCCCTCGCGGTGCCGGCTCACGATGCCGGCCTCCACGAGAAGCTTCAGGTGGCGCGAGATGCGCGGCTGGGACTGCCCGAGGATGTCGGTGAGGTCCGAGACGGACAGCTCGCCGGCCGCGAGCAGGGCGAGAATGCGCAGGCGCGTGTCTTCCGACGCGGCCCGCAAGACCGCGAGGGCCGCCTCGAGCCCGAGGCTCGCCATCTCACCATGCGCCAAAGCAGACATAAAGATATGTTTATGTCTATTTGGGCGAGAGCGCAAGCCGGTCGAAGCGCCGTCCCAATCTCAGGCCCGTCGCGATCAGACAGCCTGGCCGAACAGATCGTAATCGTCGCTTCGGTCGACCTTCACGGTTACGAGGTCGCCGACCCGGAGAGGGCGACGCGAGGCGACGTGGACGGCGCCGTCGATCTCGGGTGCGTCGAACCTGGAGCGCCCTTTCGCGACCGGGCCGGACGCCTCGTCGATGAGAACGGGGAGGCGGCGTCCGACCAGCCGGGCCAGCCGCTTGCGGCTGATCTCGCGCTGCGCCGCCATCAGCCGACGCCAGCGGCTCTCCTTCACCTCCGCGGGCACGGGATCGGCCAGCTCGTTCGCCGGCGCACCGGCCACCGGCTCGAACTTGAAGCAGCCGACGCGGTCGAGCTTCGCCTCTTGGAGCCAGCCGACGAGGAGCTCGAAATCCTCCTCGGTCTCGCCCGGAAAGCCGACGATGAAGGTCGAGCGGATCGCCAGGTCCGGGCAGATCTCGCGCCAGGCGCGGATGCGCTCGAGCGTCTTCTCCTGCCGTCCGGGCCGGCGCATCGCCTTCAGGACCGCCGGAGAGGCGTGCTGGAACGGGATGTCGAGATAGGGCAGCACCCGCCCCTCGGCCATGAGCGGGATCACCTCGTCCACATGCGGGTAGGGGTAGACGTAGTGGAGCCGGATCCAGGCTCCGAGCGAGCCGAGCTCCTTGGCGAGGTCGTAGAAGCGGGCCCGGACGGTGCGATCGGCCCATTGGCTCTCCGCGTAGCGCAGGTCGAGGCCATAGGCGCTCGTGTCCTGGGACACGACGAGAAGCTCCTTCACCCCGGCCCGCACGAGCTTCTCGGCCTCGCGCAGCACGTCCCCGGCCGGGCGGCTCACGAGGTCGCCGCGCAGCCGCGGGATGATGCAGAAGGAGCAGCGGTTGTTGCAGCCCTCGGAGATCTTGAGATACGCGTAGTGTCGCGGCGTGAGCTTGACGCCCTGCGGCGGCAGAAGGTCGAGAAACGGGTCGTGCGCCGGCGGTGCGGCCGCGTGGACCGCGTCGAGCACGCTCTCGTATTGCTGCGGGCCGGTGACCGCGAGGACGTCCGGGAAGCGCTCGCGGATGAGCCCCGGCTCGGCCCCCATGCAGCCCGTGACGATGACGCGGCCGTTCTCGGCCATGGCCTCGCCGATCGCGCCGAGGGACTCGGCCTTGGCGCTGTCCAGGAACCCGCAGGTATTGACGATGACGAGGTCGGCGCCGTCATGGCGCTTCGAGAGCTCGTAGCCCTCGGCGCGCAGCCGCGTGATGATGCGCTCCGAATCGACGAGCGCCTTCGGGCAGCCGAGCGATACGAACGAGACTTTCGGGGCGCCGGCCGCGCTCCGCTCCGCCTTCGGAAGGCCTGTCATCCTGTGATCCCGGGATACGCGGCCGCCGTCGAGCGGGGGACGGCGGGCAGGCGCGGACCCGCCATTTAGGCGCCGCCGCCCCGGGCGGCAATGGGAAGCCCTGGCGTCGGGCCGGGCACGATGGTAGACGCGGGGCTCCGGCGGCCCCGGCCGCAGGAGTGTAGCTCAACTGGTCAGAGCACCGGTCTCCAAAACCGGGGGTTGGGGGTTCGAGTCCCTCCACTCCTGCCAGCGGCGCCCTTCGTGGGGCGGCGGCTGCGGGTCGACAAGGATTTGATTTCCCGCTAACAGGTTCCATCTCACGCCAAGCTGGGGGATGGGGCGCGGTCAGCCGGGCGGCTGCCGCGCCGTCTTGCTTGGCCGGACGAACGAAGCCATGTCGAAGATCTCTGCCACCCGCCAGAGCGGGGTCGAGAAGCGCAAGCCGCGGGTGAGCCCGCTCGAGTTCCTGGCCCAGGTCAGGGCGGAAGGCGAGAAGGTCACCTGGCCGACCCGCAAGGAGACCCTCGTCACGAGCGCGATGGTGTTCGTGATGGTCGTGGTCGCGAGCGCCTTCTTCCTGTTCACGGATTTCGTGCTGCAGAAGCTCGTGGGCCTCGTCCTCGGGATCGGAGGCTGAAAGCGAACACGATGGCGAAGCGCTGGTACATCGTCCACGCCTATTCCAACTTCGAGGACAAGGTCGCCAAGGATCTCCGGACGCTCGCGGATCAGCGCGGGCTCGGCGACCGGTTCGAGGAGATCCTGGTCCCAAAGGAGAAGCGCGTTGAGGTGCGCCGCGGCCGTAAGGTCGAGGCCGACCACAAGTTCTTCCCGGGCTACGTCCTGGTCCG
>JAFAPJ010000622.1 GCA_019247255.1 Methylobacteriaceae bacterium
GCCGTCCGGGTCCCGGGCGAGACCCGCCGCCTCCGGCGCGACGCCGGCGGTCGCCGACGTCTGGATCTGCCGCCCGTAGACGGGGTCGGGCCGGCCCGCCTCGTCGCTCAGGCGGAGCACGAGCGCGTCGGTCGCGACGAGGCCGCCCGGCCCGACCTCGACCACGGGTCGGTCGAGGCCCTGGTGGCAGGCGACGCAGGCGCGCGCGTTGAAGAGCGGCCCGAGCCCCGCGATCGTGGAGGCCGGCGCGGGCAGCCAGGCGCGGCGGAAGAGGCTCCGCCCGATGGCAACGTCGAGCTCGGCCGCATGCGCAGCGGCCGCGAGCCCGGCCGCGAGCGCCGCTGCGGCGAGCGCGATCGCACGGCCGCGCCTCACGCGACCCTCAGATAGCCCATCATCCCGTATTCGAGATGTTCGAGGACGTGGCAGTGGAGCATCCAGTCGCCGGGCGCCGCCACGAAGGCGATCTCGACGCGGTCGCGCGGCAGGAGGAGCACGGTGTCGGCGAGGTGGCGCGGCAGGCCCGGCTGGCGGGTGGAGGAGAGGACCTCGAAGGAATGGCCGTGGAGGTGGATCGGGTGGGCGTGGGCCGTCGTGTTGACGAGCTCGAACAGGTAGGACCGCCCGGCTTCGAGCGTCGCGAGGGGCGGCGGTAGCGCCGCGTTCGGCCCGGTCGGCCAGGAGGTCTCGTTGATCGCCCAGAGGCTCGTGTCGCGGGTGCAGAGGCTGTCGAGGAGCGCGCGGGCGAGCGGATCGTCCGGCGGCAATCCCCCGGTCGCGGCGGAGGGCGTCGAGGAGCCCGAACCTGAGCCGAACGCGAAGCTCAGCCGCTCAGCCGTCGCGACCTCGGGGCGGGGGACGCGCGCGGCGTAGAGGGTCTTCGCCTCGAACGGCCCGCGCCCGACGTCCGGACCCTCGGCCGTGAGGGTCGCGACCGTCCAGGGCTCGGCCGCTCCGTAATCCACCACGCGAAGCGCGTCGCCGGCGCGCGACGGCGCCCGGACCAGGAGGTCGAGCCGCATCGCGGGGCCGAGCCGCCAGGAATCGAGCGGGAAGGGGCGCACGGCCTGCCCGTCGACCGCGAGCACGATCGCGTCCCCCTCCTCGATGCCGAGCTCGAGCACCCGGGTCGGGTCGAGGTTGAGAAGCCGCAGACGCAGGTCACCGCCTGTCGGCACGAGGCTCGCGGCCGGGCCGGCGCGGCCGTTGACGCCCCGCACGGTCCCGAAGGTGCCGGCCTTGCCGGCGCCCTCCTTGGTGTCGAGCGGCAGGAAGGCGCCGTCCGGCGCGAGCCGCCAATCCTTCACGGCGAGGACAAGGTCGAGATCGGGCCGCAGGTCCGGCGGCTCGTCCCCGTCCACGACGAGCACGGCCGCGAGGCCGCGGCCCGACTGGCCCGATTCGTTGCAATGCGGGTGGACGAAGAAGGTGCCGGGATCGGGCAGCTCGAAGCTGTAGCGGAAGCTCTCGCCAGGCTGCACGGGCGCCTGCGTCAGGAAGGGCACGCCGTCCTGCCCGTTCGGCACGCGCACGCCGTGCCAGTGGAGCGCCGTGTGCTCGGGGAGCCGGTTCTCGAGCGTGACGTCGAGCCGGTCGCCCACGCGCGCGCGGATCAGCGGAAAGCCTGGCTCGCCGGCGTCCGCATAGGTCCAGACCCGCGTGGTCGGCCGGCCGGGGCCCAGCACGGCGGCGTCGCGCTCGGCCGCGACGAGCCGGCGCTCGACCACCTGCCCGGTCGCGCCCCGGGCGGGGCGGCCCGGGAGGGCGCCTCCGCCATGCGTCCGGGCCCGGGCGCCGAGCGCCGCCGCGCCCGCCCCGGCGAGGGCGCCGGCCAGGAGAGCGCGACGGTCGAGCCTCACTTCTTCGCCACGCTCGTCGGGTTGTCGAGGCTGTCGGAGCCCTCGAGCTTGATCTTGAGGCCGAGCTTCGCGACGAGCCGCTCGACCGCGCGGGCCTGCGCGACGAGCGCCTCCGACCCCTCCTGGACGAGGCGGTTCCCCTCGGCGTTGCCCTCCCCGATCATGCGGTCGTAGGGCTCGCCCCCGTCGCCCCGCTGCTTCAGCGCGGCGAGCTTCGCGGTCGCGGTCGCCATCGCGTCGCCGAGGCGCTTCGCCTCCTCCGGAGCGCGCGCGGCCGCGTAGGCCAGCACGCCCGGACCTTCAAGGATCGATCCGTCCGGCCGCACGTAGCGGCCCGCGACGATGTTCGTCATCCCGACCTGATCGTACCAATGGGCGTTGTGGGTGTTGTTCGAGAAGCAATCCTGCGCCTCCTCCGGATCGTGCAGGATGAGCCCGAGCTTCATCCGCTCGCCCGCGAGCTCGCCGTAGGAGAGCGACCCGATCCCGGTCAGGATCGTGGCGAGACCGCCCTGCTCGCCCTTGCGGGCGAGGTCGGCGCGGGCGCGGCCGCCCGGCGCCCAGTTCGCCGCCATCTCGGCGAGGTCCTCCACGAGGAGCGCGGTCGCGACCTGGAGATAGGCGCGCCGGCGGTCGCAATGGCCGCCGGTGCAGCCGGCGAGCGCGAAATCGCTGGCGGGCCTGGTCCCGGCGACCGTTCCCGCCCCGTGCAGGTTCTGCCCCCAGAGCAGGAACTCGACCGCGTGATAGCCTGTCGCGACATTCGCCTCGACGCCGCCGGCCTGATGGAGCTTGGCGAGGAGCGCCCTATCGATCGTG
>JAFAPJ010000654.1 GCA_019247255.1 Methylobacteriaceae bacterium
GGCGCCCGCCGTGATCGCGATCGAGCCGGCGCCCGTCTTCGCGCCGAGCCCCGAGGAGCGGGAGCAGGCGAGCGTGGAGACCGGCCGCCAGGAGGTCGAGGAGTTCCTCCGGTTCGGGCAGCGGGAGCTGCCGAAGCGCCTCGTCGAGACCATCGTGCAGGCCGCGATCACGACGGAGGTCGACCCGATCTACCTCATGGCGCTCGCCGACAAGGAATCGAGCTTCCGCACCGAGGTGAAGGCCTCGACCTCGAGCGCCGAGGGCCTGTTCCAGTTCATCGACCGTACCTGGCTCGAGGTCGTGAAGAGCTTCGGGCCCAAGCACGGGCTCGCCGAGGAAGCGGACGCGATCGAGCTGGCGGACGGCAAGGCGACGGTCGCGGATCCGGTCGTCAAGTCCCGCGTGCTCGACCTGCGGCGCGACCCCTATGTCGCGGCCGTGATGGCGGCCGAGCTCCTGAAGCGCGATGCCGCGCTTATCGGCTTCAAGATCGGCCGCAAGCTCACCCGCACGGAGATGTACATCGCGCATTTCCTCGGGCTCGAGGACGCCACGCGGTTCATCGCCATGAAGGCGCGGCGCAAGCCCGCGAGCGCGGTCGCGGCCTTCCCGGCTGCGGCTCGGGCGAACGCCGCCATCTTCTACGCAGTCGACAAGCGCAAGAGAAAGCCGCGCGGCCTCTCCGTCCCGGAGGTCTATGCCCGTCTCGACAGCATGATCGAGCCGCGGGCCGCCCGCTATCGCGGCGTGGAGACCGTCGCGGGTCTCTGACGGACGATCGCCAGCTTGGCCGCTTCGGCGGCCTGAGCTATCGCTTGCGCGACGGCAGCCGACGGGCCGAGCCGCCCGGAGCGAGCGCGTGACGAGGACCGGAGCCGCCGCGTGATGCCGACCGGCTGGCTCTCGCCCGAGGAATGGGTGGCATTGCGGCTCACGCTCCTCGTCGCCCTCACGGCGACGGGCGCGGCCCTCCTGCCCGGCATCGCGGTCGCCTGGATCCTGGCGCGGCTCCGTTTTCCCGGACGCTGGCTCCTCGACGCCCTCGTTCACCTCCCGCTCGTCCTGCCGCCGGTGGTCACGGGCTACCTGCTGCTCCTCTCGTTCGGTCGTCGCGGCCCGATCGGCCAGGCGCTCGCCGAATGGGGCATCGTCTTCTCCTTCCGCTGGACGGGCGCCGCCCTCGCCTGCGCGGTGATGGGCTTCCCGCTGCTCGTGCGGGCGATCCGGCTGTCGATCGAGGCGGTCGACCGGCGGCTCGAGGAGGCGGCCGGGACGCTCGGGGCGAACCGGCTCGCGACGGCGCTTCTCGTGACCCTGCCGCTCGCCATGCCCGGAATCCTCGCGGGCGCCGTCCTCTGCTTCGGCAAGGCGATGGGCGAGTTCGGCGCGACCATCACCTTCGTGTCGAACATTCCGGGCGAGACACAGACGATCTCGGCCGCGATCTACACGCTCACGCAGGTGCCGGGCGGCGAGGCCGGCGCGACACGCCTGACGGTCGTGTCGATCGCGGTCGCGATGCTCGCCCTCGTCGGGTCCGAGCTCCTGGCGCGGCGCGCGGCCCGGTGACGCTCGCGGTCGCGGCACGCCATCGGCTCGGCGCCTTCGAGCTCGACATCGCCTTCGAGGCCGGTCCCGGCATCACGGCGCTCTTCGGTCCCTCCGGGTCGGGCAAAACCTCCGTAATCCGGGTCGTCGCGGGGCTGCTGCGCCCGGCCGACGGCCGGGTCGTCGTCGGGGGCACGACGCTCCTCGACCGACCGGCCGGGATCGACGTCCCGACGCATCGCCGGCGCGTCGGCTACGTGTTCCAGGACGCCAGGCTGTTCCCGCATCTCAGCGTCCGGACGAACCTCCTCTTCGGGCGCTGGTTCGCGCCGCGCACCGCGCGGCAGGAGAGCCTCGATCGGATGGTCGACCTCCTCGGGATCGGGCACCTCCTCGCCCGCCGGCCCGCCACGCTGTCCGGCGGCGAGGCGCCGCGCGTCGCGATCGGCCGCGCGCTCCTGTCCGGCCCGCGCATCCTCCTCCTCGACGAGCCGCTCTCCGGGCTCGATCGGACGCGCCAGGACGAGATCATGCCCTATCTCGAGCGGCTCCGGGACGAGGTGCGCCTGCCGATGCTCTACGTCTCGCACGTGGAGGACGAGGTGCGCCGCCTCGCGACGACCGTGGTGCGGCTCGAGGCCGGGCGCGTCGTCGCGGCCGGACCCGTCGCCCGCACGCTCGGTCCGCTTGGCGCGCCCTCCCCGCTCGCCTAGACCGAGGACCCCTTCGCTCGAGACCCAGCCATGGCGACCTTCGCCTCGACCGCCGACCTTTCCGACAAGACGGTCTCCTTCACCGAGATCGGCCCCGGCATCTACGCCTTCACGGCCCAGGGCGATCCGAACACGGGCGTGATCGTCGGCGACGATGGCTGCCTGGTCATGGACGCGCAGGCGACGCCCA
>JAFAPJ010000662.1 GCA_019247255.1 Methylobacteriaceae bacterium
TAGCCCGAATGGCTGCGGATCGTCACGGAATCAGCCGAGGCCGGAGCGGTCGCGAACGGGACCACGAGAAGGGCCAGGGGAGCAAGAAGAAGGGAACGACGCATCGGGTCCTCCACCGTTGTGGTTCAAGTATGCTCGACAACGTACGCATCGAACCCGAGTTCCTAAGCTTCTGCAGAGCTCGGCGCGACCCGCGGGTGCTATGATGAACAGACATTCATCTCGTCTGATCTTGGGTCTGGCTCTCACGCTAGCGCACGGTGCGGATGAAGGCCCGGAAGCGCTCCGACGGGCAGTTGCCGAACATCTCGGCCGGCGGTCCCTCCGCCTCGATGAGCCCGCCATGCAGGAACACGACGCGGCTCGAGACCTCCCGGGCGAAGCCCATCTCGTGGGTGACGACGAGCATCGTCCGGCCCTCCTCGGCGAGGCCGCGCATGACGCGCAGCACCTCGCCGACGAGCTCCGGGTCGAGCGCGGAGGTCGGCTCGTCGAAGAGCATCACGGCCGGGCGCATGGCGAGCGCGCGGGCGATCGCGGCGCGCTGCTGCTGGCCGCCCGAGAGATGCGCAGGATAATGGTCGCGCTTGTCGGCGATGCCGACCTTCGCGAGGAGCGCCTCGGCCTCCGCGACGCATTCGGCGCGGGGGCGGCGCTGCACGTGGACCGGCGCCTCGATGACGTTCTGCAGGACGGTCATGTGGCTCCAGAGGTTGAAGCTCTGGAACACCATCGCGACGCGCTGGCGCAGACGCTGCACCTGGCTGCGGTCGGCCGGCTCGGGCCCGTGGCGACCGCGCTTGAGCGCGATCGGCTCGCCGTCGACCTCGATGCGGCCCTCGTTCGGCACTTCGAGGAGGTTGAGGCAGCGCAGCAGGGTCGACTTGCCGGATCCGGAGGAGCCAAGGATCGAGACGACCTCGCCTGGCTGCGCGCGGAGCGAGACGCCGCGCAGCACCTCGAGCGTGCCGAAGCTCTTGCGCAGGCCTTCCACCGCGACGATCGGCCGGCCGCCGTCGCCCGGGCTGGCGTGCTCAGGCATGGGCGGCCTCCAGCCGGGCGGGCTCGGCCGGTGCGCCGCGCAAGTGCGGCGACAGCCAGTATTCGAGGAGGAGGACGGCCCGCGTCACGACGATATTGAGGAGCAGGTAGATCGAGCCCGCCGCCACGAAGATCTCGACCGAGCGGAAAGTCTGCGAGATCAGCTTCTGGGCGATCCAGGTCACCTCGACGAGCGTGATGATCGAGGCGAGCGAGGTCGCCTTCACCATGGACACGATCTCGTTCGAATAGGCGGGAAGCGCTTGGCGCAGCGCGATCGGCCCGACGATGCGCCGGGCGCGCGTCCAGCGTCCCATCCCGCAGGCGAGCGCGGCCTCGACCTGACCGTGCGGCACCGACAGGATCGCGCCGCGGATGATCTCGCTCGCGTAGGCAGCGGTGTTCAGGGACAGCGCCAGGAGCGCGCAATAGGACGGCTCGCGGAAGAACCACCAGACGCCCCAGGCCTGGAGGGTCGGCCGGAACTGCCCGAGCCCGTAATAGATGAGGAACATCTGGACGAGGAGCGGCGTGCCGCGGAACACGAATACGTAGGCCCGGGCGGGCCAGCCGAGGAAGGGCGAGCCGGAGAGCCGCATCCCCGCGAGCGAGGCGGCGAGCAGCCCGCCGCAGGCGACCGATCCCGCCGCGAGCTCGATGGTGAGCGGCAGCCCTTGAAGCAGGGCGAGCCAGGTCTCGGCCAGGAAGGAGAGGTCCATCAGGCGCGCCTCACGCCGCGCATCGTCCAGGCCTCCAGCCGATCGAACCCGTAGGTCGAGACGGTGGTGATGGCGAGATAGAGCGCGCCGGCCGTCAGGAAGAACGGGAAGGGCTCGCGGGTCGAGCCCGAGCCGATCTGCGACTGGCGCAGAAGCTCGATCAGGCCCGTCACCGAGATGAGCGCGGATTCCTTCAGCACGAGCTGCCAGACATTGCCGAGCCCGGGCACCGCGTAGCGCAAGGTCTGCGGCGCGATGATGCGCCGGAACATGAGCGCGCGCGACATGCCGACGGCGCGCGCGGCCTCGAGCTCGCCGCGGGCGAGCGCGAGATAGGCTCCCCGATAGACCTCCGCCTGGTAGGCGCCGGACACGACGCCGAGCGCCATGGCGCCCGTCGCCAGCGCCGGAACGCCGACGAAGCCGTCGGCCCCGAACATGCGGCCGATCGCGGTGAGCGCCGCCGACCCGCCGAAATAGAAGAGGTAGATGACGAGGAGGTCCGGCACGCCGCGCAGCACGGTCGTGTAGCCGTCGCCGAGCCCGTGCAGGAGGCGGCTCCGCCCGAGCTTCGCGGCCGCCACGGCCGAGCCGATCACGCTCCCGAGGAGGAAACCGAGCACGGCCACCGTCAAGGTGAGCCCGGCCGCGCGCAGCATGGCCGGGCCCCAGCCGGTCGGGCCGAAGCCCATCAGCTCGACGTAATGCGTCACCTCGCGTCGGCCCGCCCCCGCGCGTCCGGCGCGGCGAGCGACCGGGGTCGCGCCCTGCCGCGACGGGGCGCGCCCGAGCTCTCCGGCCTCACGATTGCGGGGTGATGTCGGACTTGAACCACTTCATGGACAGCGTCTTCAGCGTTCCGTCCGCGACCACGGAGGCGATCGCGTCGTCGAAGAGCTTCTTCAGGTCGTTGTCCTGCTTGCGCAGCCCGACCGCGACGCCCGTGCCGAACACGCCGCCCGAGAAGCGCGGTCCCGTCATCGCGTAGTCCTTGAAGTCGGGCTTCTCGAAGGTCGCCCGGATCGCCGAGCCCGACGCGAAGATGCCGTCCACGCGGCCCGCCAGCAGATCGAGGTCGTGCTGCTCCGTCGTCTTGTACTCGCGGATCGTGATCGTGTCCTTCAGGTACTTGTCGAGAAAGTTCGAGTGGATGGTCGAGACCTGAACGCCGATGGTCTTGCCCTTGAGCATCGGCTTGATCTCGTCGATGGCCTTCTGGGCCGTCGCCTCGTCCTTCGTCAGGTCGAAGCGCTCGCCGTTATGCGGCAGCTTGGCAAGCGGGGAGGACTTCTCGATGCCGAAGCTCGCGGGCTCGCCGCCGTAGGGGCGCGAGAACTGGATGACCTCCTTGCGCTTGTCCGTGACGTTCATGCCCGCCATGATCGCGTCGTACTTGCCCGCGTTCAGCGCCGGGATGATGCCGTCCCAATCCTGGGAGACGATCTCGCACGTGACCTTCATGCGCTTGCAGAGCTCGTTGGCGAGGTCGATCTCGTAGCCCTCGAGCTTGCCGCCGGGCGCGGTGAAGTTCCAGGGCGCGTAGGCACCTTCGGTCGCGATCTTGACCGTCGTCCAGGTCTTCCCCTGAGCGAACGCGCCGCTCGCCGCCAGCATGCCCCCGAGCGCGATCCCGATCAGCTTCAACCCTCGCATGGCTCTCGTCTCCTGGCGCCGGGCTCGGACGGCTCGGCTTCGGCCCGAGCTAACCTGCAAGGAGGGTGCCGAGGCAAGGGCTTTCACGTCGCCTTAGCGGCCCGCGGCGCGCGGACCATGAGGCAGAGAAGGGTGAACAGCATCTGGGCGGCCGCCTGCGCGGTGTTCGTGGTCGCGTCGTATTGCGGCGCGACCTCGACGACGTCGGCTCCGACGACGTCGAGCCCGACGAGCGCCCGCAGAAGTTCCTGGACCTCGCGGGGCGCGAGCCCGCCGACCTCCGGCGTGCCCGTTCCGGGCGCGAAGCCCGGATCGAGGCTGTCCACATCGAAGGAGATGTAGACCGGCGCGTCGCCCACGACCGCGCGGGCGCGCTCCGCGACGGCCTGCATCCCGGCCGCGACCGCCTCCTCGGCGTGGATCACCGTCATGCCGCTCGCATGGGAGAACTCCCACAGGTATTCGGCCCCGCCCCGGATGCCGATCTGGATCGTCCGCTCGGGATCGAGCACGCCCGCGAGCACCGCCTCCCGGAAGGGCCCGCCGTGGTGGAACTTGGTGCCCTCGTAGCGGCCGGACGTATCGCAATGGGCATCGATATGGACCATGCCGACGGGCCGGTCGCGGCCGATCGCCTTCAAGATGGGCAGGCTGATCGAATGATCTCCGCCGACCGAGAGCGGCCGCACCCCGGCCGCGACGATCGCGCCGAGAAAGGCCTCGATGTCGGCGTGGCATTGGTCGAGCGAGAAGCGGCTCGCCATCGGGATGTCGCCGATATCCGCGACCCGCGCCTCCCCGAGCGGCGCGACCCTGAGGGCGTGCTCGTAAGGGCCGATCCGCTCGACCCCGCGCACCGCCCGCGGCCCGAGCCGGGCGCCCGCCCGGTTCGTCACGCCGAGATCCATCGGCACGCCGAGGATCGCGATGTCGAGGCCCGCGAAGCCTTGCGCGACCGCGTCCGGCCGATAGGGCGCGCCCAGGAAGGTCGGGACGCCCGCGAAGGGCCAGACCCTGCGGTCGGAGCCGCTGAACTGGAGGTCGGCGACGCGCCGGAACTCGGGATCCTCGATATCCCCGCCCGCCTGGGCGGCGAACCGCGCCCGCAACGCTTCGAGCTTCGCGCCATCCATCACATACGTCCCTGCCTGAACCGGTTCTAAGCGGCCCCGCGGCAGGGCGGGAAGGGGGACGCGCCTTCGCGCCAGTACGGTCCTGCACCCCCGGGCCGCCTCCTCGACGCGAATGTGAAAGCGCGGAACATCCCGACTCGCCCCGTGTTGCCCGCACGACCTGGGGAGCGCGGCGCATGCGTCACGACGAGGCGTCCGAGACCGTCCCTGTCCTCGAGGAGGAGGTCGCGGTCGAGAAGCGCTCGCGGGTGACCGGACGCGTCCGCATCCGCAGCGTGGTCGATGAGATTCCCGACGTGGCCAGGGCCGCCCTCGACGAGGAGCGGGTCGAGGTCACGCGCGTGCCGATCGGGCGCGAGGTGACCGAGAGACCGGTCGTGCGGGAGGAGGGCGACGTCCTCGTGATCCCGCTCGTCGAGGAGGTCCTGGTCGTCGAGAAGAAGCTCGTTCTGCGCGAGGAGCTGCATGTGCGGCGCCTCGTGACGACGGAGACGGTCGAGGTCCCGGTCACGCGCCGCCGCGAACGCGGCGTGGTCGAGCGGGTAAGCATGGACCCGGAGGGTCCGGAGGAGGAGAGCACATGAGCTATCAGACGGGTACAGGCGCCGGCATCGGCCAAACGTCCGGCACGACCGGCCAGCGGACGGTCACCGCCTTCTTCGACGATCGCACCTCCGCCGAAGCGGCGGTGAGCCGCCTCGTCGCGGCCGGGATCGAACGCAGCCGCATCGACCTGCGGGCCGGCGGCAGCACGGGGTCGACCACCTCGACCTCGACATCGGCCACGAGCGGCACCCGGGGCAGCGAGCCGGGCTTCTGGGAATCGCTGAAGGACCTGTTCATGCCCGAGGAAGACCGGGCGACCTACGCCGAAGGCCTCCGCCGCGGCGGCCACCTCGTGGTGGTTCATACGGACCAGCAGCATTACGAGCGGGCGCTCGACATTCTCGACGACGAGGGCACGGTCGATCTCGACCAGCGCGCCTCGAGCTGGAAGCAGGAAGGCTGGACTGGCTATGCCGGCCTGCGCGGGCCGGCGACGGGCAGCAGCAGCGCGCTCGACATGCTGAACCCGACCGGCAACACGACGAACCGAACCGCCACGACCGCGACCACCGCCACGCAGGGCACCGACACGACGGTCGGCACGACCGCCGCTCCCGGCTATGCCGCGGCAGGCGGGGTGCGCGGTCAGACGAGCGGCGCGAGCACGACCACGACGGCGACTCCGGGCCTCGGCGCGACCGGGCTCGGCGCGACGGGCCGTACGAGCGAGACCGACACGTTGCGCGACGGCCGCGAAGAGGTGATCCCGGTCACCGAGGAGGAGCTGCGGATCGGCAAGCGCGAGGTCCATCATGGGCGCGTGCGCGTTCGCTCCTACGTGGTCGAGACCCCGGTGAACGAAGAGGTCCGGCTTCGCGAGGAGCGCGTCTCGGTCGAGCGCCGTCCGGTTGACCGGGCCGTCACCGGCAACGAGGCGCTCTTCAAGGATCGTGTGATCGAAGCCGAGGAACGCGCCGAGGAGGCGGTCGTGTCCAAGGAGGCTCGCGTGCGCGAGGAGCTCGTGCTGCGCAAGCAGGCCGAGGAACGGACGCAGACGGTGTCCGACACCGTGCGCCGCACGGAGGTCGAGGTCGAGGACGAGCGCGGGACGACGGGCGTCGGCCAGTCGCAGACGAACCGGCGCGCCTGATCGCGTCCTAGACGCAGCGCAGCTCGGCGCGCCGACGCGCGCCGGGCTGCCCCGCCTCGGGCGGGGTGAGGCGAGGCTCAGGCACCGACTCGTCCGTTCCGTCCAGCGCGGCG
>JAFAPJ010000004.1 GCA_019247255.1 Methylobacteriaceae bacterium
GCCCCTCCGACGCCGTCCAGGACAGCCGCGGCGAGCGCGGCCTCCCCGGCCTCGGTCGCCTGGAGAAAGCCGCCGGGGCGCAGGACCACCTCGGCCGGTCCCATGCGGACCGCCGGCGGGCGGCGGGTCACGAGCGCGTCGCCGTGCAGCGACAGGCGCGCGAGGTCGAGCGCCTCCGCCTCGGCGATGAGCCGGAGCCGCAGCGCATCCGCGATCGGGCCCGAGCCGCGCAGGTCGAGGTCAAGGCCGCCGGCCGTCGCGGTCGCGGCGACATCGATCGGCTTGGCCGTGGCGGCGAGAATCGACCCGACCCCTTCGGCCGCCGCGGCCGCCCGGGCGAGCGCCGGCACCGTGATCGGGCATCGGTCGATCGGCACGAGCCGGTGGCTGCGCGGCTCCATGAAGCCGGCCCGGAGCCGGCCGTCGACGGGACGCAGGTGGAAGGTGACGCGGCGGCGTCCGGCCCCGTGCGCGTCGACGAGCGGATCGATCGCGGGCGCGAGCCCCGCCCGACGCAACGCGTCGGTCAGGCGCCCGAGCTTCCAGGCACGATAGAGCGCGGCCGGCATGTGCTGGGCGGCGCAGCCGCCGCAGCGGCTGAAATAGGGGCAGAACGGCTCGACCCGCTCGGGCGACGGGCGGAGGAGCTCGACGAGGCGGCCGCGTGCCTCGTCGCGGTCGACGAGCGCCTCCTCGCCGGGCAGCGTCTTCGGGACCGAGAGCGGCCCCGTCGCGGTCTCGGCGATCCCGTCGCCGCGCGACCCAAGGCGGGCGATCGTGACCCGCTCAGCCATGCCGGGCGCCGAGGAGCCATTCGCGGTTGCCGTCGCCGCCGGTGATCGGGGACGGCACGAGGCCGAGCCGCGCGAAGCCCAGCGCCTCGGCCAGAGCCGCGATGCGCTCCACCGCGGCCGCCGCCAAGCCCTCGTCGCGCACGATCCCGCCGCGGCCGATCCCGGCCGGCCCGACCTCGAATTGCGGCTTGATCAGCGCGACGAGCGCGGCGCCCGGTGCGAAATGACGCGGGAGCGCCGGGAGGACGAGCGCGAGCGAGATGAAGCTGACATCGATTGTTGCGAGTTCGACCGGGCCAACCGTACCCGCCGCGAGCTCGCGGATATCCGTGCACTCGAGCGACCGGACGCGCGGGTCCGCGGCGATCCGGGGGTGCAGCTGGCCGCGTCCGACATCCACGGCCGTCACGGACGCGGCGCCGCGGGCGAGCAGAACGTCCGTGAAGCCGCCCGTCGAGGCGCCGACGTCGAGGCAGGCAAGGCCCGCCGGATCGAGCGCGAAGGCCTCGAGCGCGTGGGCGAGCTTCACCCCGCCGCGCGACACGTAAGGATGGGGCGGCGCGGCCTCGATCGCGGCGGCCTCTCCGATGAGATCGGACGGGCTCGCGACCGGCCGGCCGTCGGCCTTGACGAGCCCGGCCTCGATCGCGGCGCGGGCGCGGGCGCGGCTCTCGAAGAGGCCGCGCGCCACGAGAACGAGGTCGGCGCGGCGTCGCTCGCTCACCCCGGTGGGTCGAGCGGAGCGGTCCCGGTCGGCCTGCCGTCGGGGCCGAGCGTGATCCGCTCGATGCGGGCCTCTGCCCGGCGCAGGAGCGCGTCGCAATGGCGCTTCAGGGCCTCGCCGCGCTCGTAGATGACGATCGATTCCTCGAGCGGCACGCGTCCGGCCTCGAGCTGGCGCACGATGTCCTCGAGCTCGGCCATCGCGCGCTCGAAGGGCAGGCCCGCGACATCCGCGTGGGGGTCGGGTTCGGCGGCGGGATCGGTCTCGGTCACGCCGTGGCTTATGGGCAGCGCCCCGGGCCGTGACAAGACCGGCTCAGCCGAGGAGATCGAGGAGCCGGGCCCTGAAGGCGGTGGCGGCCTGCTCGGCCGGCCACGGATCGAGGAAGGGCGTCGGGTCGAGCGCGATCGGCTCCGGTCGGTCGAACACCTCGTCCGCCTCGCCCAGCGAGAACCCGGCAAGGCGCACGGCCTCGAGCCGCGCCGCGGCGCGATCCGCCCGCTTCACGAGCCGGGCGAGCTCGGGCGGCGGCTCGGCCGGGAGCCCGAACCGGACCCGGATCGCCGCGAGGATGCGCGCCTCGGCCTCGCGGTAGCCTTGGCCCACGACG
>JAFAPJ010000034.1 GCA_019247255.1 Methylobacteriaceae bacterium
GTGCCTGCCGGAGACCGCCATTCATGCCCTGCTGGACCACGGCCCAGCGCCCGTCATCCGTCACGACGAAGCCGTGGAGATAGAGGTCGAACCCGTCCTGGACGGCCGCGCTGTCGACCTTCGCGACGAGGCGGCTCGACCGGGCGCGGGCGGCGCCGTCGAACCCGACGCGCTCGCCGACCGCCGCGAGCTCCTGCGGCGTCGCCCGGGAGTGGCGGCCGCGCCCGCCGCAGACATGGATGCCGAGCTCGCGGGCCCGCGGCTTGAGCCCGCGCTTGAGCGAGCCGAGGACGCTCGTCGTGATGCCCGACGAGTGCCAGTCCATTCCCATCACGGCCCCGAAGGACTGGAACCAGAACGGGTGCGCGAGCCGCCGCAGGAACTCGTCGCGCCCGTATTCGAGCACGATCGCCTCCGCGATCACGGCGCCGAGCCGCGTCATGCGCTCGCCGAGCCAGCGCGGGACGTGTCCGTGGTGAAGCGGCAGGTCGGCGCTGCCCGAGCGCTGCGTCATCGTCAGGTCTGCCGCGAAGGTGCGCTAATTAAGCGATTGCGCTTCGCAGCGGGCATAGTCGTTCGCCGCCTGCACGTAGGCGTTCAGCCTCGCGACATAGGCGTTCGCGGCGCTCGCGAAGGCGGAAGCCTGGACATTATAGGCCTTCACGGCATCGTTGTAGGCGTAGGCCTCCCAGCCGAGACAGCCGCTCGCGCCTGGCTTCGCTTCCGCGCAGGCCGAGCGCTCCGGCGGCTTCGGCTTCGTGGGCTTGGCAGCGAGATCGGGCGGCTGCGGCGCCGTGCAGGCGGCGTGCGCCGGCATCGCGAGGCAGACCAGCGCGAGCGCCGTCGCGACGGCGCGGGAGCGCGTCACGAAAGGGGCGTGCCTCACGACGCCTCCTCCGGGAACAAAGCGGCGAGCGGGAGGGTGAGCCCGGGCGGGTCGAGGCGCAGGTCTCCGCCCGTCGGCAAGGCGGTCAGGATCGTGCCGTCCGGGCCTCGGGCATGATGGATGACGCGACGGCGTTCAACGTCGACGATCAGGTAATGAGCGATGCTGGTTACCTCGAAATAGCCCGCGAGCTTGACCCCGAGGTCACGGTAGGCGGTGCTCGGCGACAGGACCTCGACGACGATCATGGGCCGATCGAGCTCACTCGCCGCGTCGGGAGGTTGAGGTCCGCACTGCACCACGATGTCCGGCACGTAGGACGTGCGCACGTCCACCCGGACTGCCGGCCCGTCAACGTAGCACGCACAATCGAGGCCGGATTTCGCGATCCCGCCGGACAGGCCGAGGAAAGTTGCGGCTTTCGTCCGCGCGTGCCCGAGATTAGCCGGCGCCATCGCGACGACCTGCCCGGACTCGAGCTCGTAGCGGCCGTCCCGCCCGTCGGCCCAGGCGAGGAACTCGTCGACCGTCATCGGCTGCGCGGCTGCGTCCGCCCTCATCGCCTCCTGCCCGCTCCGTCCGGTGAGGAGCCTATCACCTCGCGCCTGGCCGAGCCCAGCCCGGCGCGGGCCGGCCCGCCTCACTGCATCGTCGGGATGACGAACTCCGCGCCTTCCTTGACGCCGGAGGGCCAGCGCGACGTGATGGTCTTGGTCTTCGTATAGAAGCGGATCGAATCTGGCCCGTGCTGGTTCAGATCGCCGAAGCCCGAGGCCTTCCAGCCCCCGAAGGTGTAGTAGGCGATCGGCACCGGGATCGGCACGTTGATGCCGACCATCCCGACATTGACCTTCGCGGCGAAGTCGCGGGCCGCGTCGCCGTCACGCGTGAAGATGGCGACCCCGTTCCCGTATTCGTGCTCGGAGGGGAGGCGCAGCGCCTCGCCGTAATCCTTCGCGCGCACCACGGAGAGGACGGGCCCGAAGATCTCCTCCTTGTAGATGCGCATCTGCGGCTTCACGTCGTCGAAGAGGCAGCCGCCCATGTAGAAGCCGTTCTCGTAGCCCTGCATCTTGAAGTCGCGCCCGTCGACGACGAGCTTCGCGCCTTCCTGGATGCCGGTCTCGACGTAGCCCTTGATGCGGTCGAGCGCGGCCCGGGTGACGACCGGGCCGAAATCTGCCGACGGGTCCGTTGAAGGCCCGACCTTCAGGCTTTCGACG
>JAFAPJ010000062.1 GCA_019247255.1 Methylobacteriaceae bacterium
GATGCCGCGCCGGACCACCTGCTCGGCGCTCAGCCCCACGATGGAATGGCCGTCGAGCAGGATCTCGCCCGCTGCCGGCCGCACCAGCCCCGAGATGGCGCGCAGCGTCGTCGACTTTCCGGCGCCGTTCGAGCCCAGCAGCGTGACGACCTCGCCGGGCTCGACGGTGAGCGAGACCTGGTGGACGGCCTCGATCTCGCCGTAGCGGACCGCGACGTCCCGGAGCTCAAGCAGGGGCATCGGGCGCCGTTCCGAGATAGGCCGCGACGACGTCGGGATGCTTCAGCACGTCTGCGGAATAGCCGTCCGCGATGCGGCGGCCGAAATTCAGCACCGTGATGTGCTCGGCCACCTCGCTGACGAGCGTCATGTCGTGGTCGATGATGAGGATCGTGAGTCCGCGGGCCGAGATCCGTCGCAGGAGGTCGCGCAGCTCGACCTTCTCGGTGGAATTGAGCCCGGCGCCCGGCTCGTCCAGCAGCAGGAGGGTCGGGTCAGCCGCGAGCGCGCGGGCGATCTCGATCGCGCGCTGGTGGCCGTAGGAGAAGCGGGCGATCGGCTCGTCCGCCCGCCCGTCGAGGCCCACGAAGGCGAGGGCGGCGCGCGCCCGCTCCTCCAGCGCGGCCGCGTCGTTCGCGACCGCGCTGCCGGGGCGCTCGGCCCCGATCATGACGTTCTCGAGCGCCGTCATCGAGCGCCACAGACGGATGTTCTGGAAGGTGCGCCCGAGCCCGGCCTGCGTGCGCGCATGGGCCGGCAGCTGCGTGATGTCCCGCCCGTCGAGCCGGACCTGGCCTCCCGTCGCGCGGGAGAGGCCCGAGATGACGTTGAGGGTCGTGGTCTTGCCCGAGCCGTTCGGGCCGATGAGCGCGTGGACGCCGCCGCGGCGGATCGCGAGATCGACGCCGTCGACGGCTTTCAGCCCGCCGAAATGCTTCGCGAGCGCGCTGAGCTCGAGCACGGTCCCGGCGCCGGCGCTCCCGCCGCCCGAGAGGGTGAGCGCGGCGGCGTTGCCCGGCCGCGCGACCGGGCGACGCCAGCGCTCGAGCCGCGCCCGGACGAAGCCGTAGATGCCGTCCGGCATGAAGAGGACGATCAGGATGACGGCCGCGCCGTAGATCGCCAGGTAGAGCCCCGGGATGCTCTTCAGGAAGCGAAGCCATTCCGGGATGAGGATGAGGAGCGAGGTGCCGATGACGGCGCCGATGGGCGAGGCGACGCCGCCGAGGAGCACCATCGTCAGGAAGATGACCGATTCCGCGAAAGAGAACTGGTCGGGGCTGATATAGGCGAAGCCGCCCGCGAAGAGCCCACCCCCGAGGCCGCCGAGCAGGGCGGAGATCGCGAAGGCCGTGACCTTCACCTTGTAGGCGTCGATCCCGGCGACGCTCGCCGCGAGCTCGTTGTCCCGGATCGCCCGCATGGCGCGGCCGAGCTTCGTGTCGGGCAGCCGCCAGACGAGGTAGCCGACGACCGCCAGGATCGCGACGCAGAGCCCGAGATAGACATGCGCCTCGAGGAAGGGCGCCGGGCGCGGAATGTTGCCGACCCCGTCCGGCCCCTTGGTGACCGGCAGCCAGTTGATGAGGACGAGCGTCACGATCTGCTGGAAGGAGATCGTGACCATCGCGAGGTAATGGCCGCCGAGCCGCAGCGTCGAGGCGCCGAGCAGCGCGCCCATCGCGGTCGCCAGCACCATGCCGACCGCGAGCCAGAGCCAGAACGGGCCGCCCCAATCGGTCGTGCCGAGCCCGACCGCGTAGGCGCCGAAGCCGAAGAAGGCCGCCTGGGCGAGGTTGATCTGGCCGCAGAGCCCGAGCACCACCGTGAGGCCGAAGACCACGATCGAGAAGGTCGCGGCCTGCATGAGGATGTTGAGGACGTAGCCGTTCGTCGGCACGCCGACGGCGAGCGCGACGACGAGCGCCGCGAAGGCCGCGTAGGCGGCGAGGCCGAGACGGCCCTTCGGCCGCGCCGGCACGAGCGTGGTGGCGGCCGTGCTCATGCCTTCTCGGCCACCCGCTCGCCGAAGATGCCCTGCGGACGGAAGATCAGGAAGGCGACGAGGACGAGGAACGCGAAGCCGTCCTTGTAGGGCACCGAGACGTAGGCGGCCCCGAAGGTCTCAATCACGCCGAGCGCGAGCCCGCCGATGATGGCGCCCGCAACGTCGCCGAAGCCGCCGATGATCGTCGCCGCGAAGGCCTTGAGCGCGATCGTCGCGCCCATCTGGATCGAGACGAACAGGATGGGCGCGACCAGGATCCCGGCAATGCCGCCGATCACCGCCGAATACACGAAGGTGATCATGATCATCGTCGAGACCCTGATCCCGAGAAGCGAGGCCATCTCCTTGTCCTGGGAGGTCGCCTGCAGCTTCTTGCCGAGGAGCGTATGCTCGAAGAACCAGTACTGGAGGGCGACGAGCGCCGCCGTCACCACGATGATGAGGAGATACTGGTTGTCGACGTAGACGGGACCGAGCGTGAAGCCGGGATTGTCGAACCAGCCCGACAGCACCCGGGGCTGCGGCCCGTAGAGCGCGAGCGTCGTGTTGGCGAGGAAGATCGACGCGCCGATCGTCGAGATGATGACGGGCAGGTAGGTCCGGTGGCGCAGCGGGTAGTAGACCGTCAGGTTGAACACGGCGCCGAGCACGGCCATCCCGACGAGCGCCGCCGCGAAGGCGAGCCAGTAGGGCCATTCGAGGTCGACGGCGAGAAGCACCATCAGGAACGCCGCCACCATCGAGAACTCGCCCTGCGCGAAGTTCACGACGTTCGTCGCCCGGAAGATCAGGACGAAGCCGAGCGCGACGAGCGCGTAGACCGCCCCGATGCCGATCCCGGTGAAGAGGAGCTGGAGAACGAGATCCATCGGGGCGGGTCGGCTCGCATCGGGTCCGGTCGCAGCGGGCCGGCAGCCCGCCGCGACGGAAGGGAAGGGGCGGCGCGGGACCGGCCGTCAGCCGAGCTGCGGCGTGAACTCGATGCGCTTGTCGAAGACGATGCTGCCCTTGTCGTTCTTGACGATGTTGTAGCCGTGCAGGCCGTCGCCGTTTTTGTCGAAGTTGTAAGGCCCTTCCGCGCCCTGATGACCGCGCACGGACAGCATCGCCTCGCGGATCTTCTGCGGGTCGGTCGAGCCGGCCTTGTTGATCGCCATCGCGAGGACCGTGACGGCGTCGTAGGTCCAGGAGGATTGATTGTCCGGGATCGCCTTCGACTGCGCCCGGAACAGCTTCCCGAAGGTCCGGGCCGCGTCGCTCGCTTCCTCCGCGTAATCGGCGACCCCGTAGGTGCCGTTCAAGGTCGGGCCGGCGAGCTGGAGGGCGACCGCGTTGACGAGCGAGGGCGAGCCGACCCAGGGCAGGTTGACGCCGAGCTGTCGAAGCTGCCGGGCGAAGATGCCGAGGTCGTTCTCGAAGGTGAAGTAGGAGCCGATGATGTCGGCGCCGGATTGCCGGATCGCGAGGACGACCGGCGTGAAATCCTGGCTCTGGTTCGCGTAGCCCTGGTCGAGGACGACCGCGCCTCCGTTCTCAGGCAGCGCTTCCGTGAGGGCCTTTCCGCCGGCGGTCCCGAAGGCGTCCGTCGAGTGGACGATCGCCCATTTCTTCTTGCCGAGCTCCTTCGCGCCGAAGGCCGCGATCACCTTGCCCGAGTAGCTGTCGTTCGGCCGGAAGCGGAACAGCCAGGGATTGCCGAGCTTCGTCAGGTTCGGGTCCGTCCCGCCGAAGGCAACCGGCTTGGCGGCCTTAAGCATGTCGGGCGCCATGGCGTGCATCTGCGTCGAGCGGATCGACCCGATGAACGCGATGATATCCGGCTGGCTCGCGAGCTTGGAGAAGGCGAGAACCGCGCCCGGATTGGTGGTCTGGTCGTCCTCCGTGACGATCTCGAGCGGCTTGCCGAGGACGCCGCCCGCCTTGTTCACGGCTTCCTGGGCGATCTTGGCGCCCGTGATCGCGAAGGCGCCGGACGGGGCCGCGGGCCCGGTGATCGGCACCACCATGCCGATCTTCGTGGACCCGCCCTGCGCGAAGGCGCTGCGGATGAGCGCGGGCGCCGCGATGCCGGCCGCGAGCCCGGCCGCGAAGGTCCTGCGATTGGGTGTCATGAGCGCTCCCTCCCGGACGGCCGCTCTCGGCGGCCTTCTTCTTGTTCCGGAACGTTGGCCGCCTCGCCGCGGCCTGTCCAGCCCGCCTCCGGCGATGCCGTGCCCGTACTTTAGGCGGAGATCTTACGCCGACAGGTGCGGACAGGCGGCCTCGGCCGTCGCGGCGCGCGGGGAGGCGGCCGCGGGAGCGCGCCGGTGGATCGTCATCGGCAGGTCGTCGCCCGGTCGCAAGGTCAGGCGGGCGACGGGCTGCACGGCGTGGCCGGGCCTCAGCTTGAGCGAGAAGCCCTGCGCCAGCGTCGCGAGCGACAGGATCGCCTCGTTGAGCCCGAAGGACAGACCCGCGCAGATCCTGGGCCCGATCGAGAACGGAACGTAGGAAAACTTGGAGCGAGGTCCCGCTTCGCCGGGCAGGAATCGCTCAGGCGTGAAATTGTCCGGCTCGTCCCAGAGATGGCGGTGCCGATGGATAAGCCAGGGCACGACCATCACGAGCGAGCCCTTCGGCACCTTGCGGCCGCGGATCTCCTCGTCTTCGAGCGCCTCGCGCGCGAGGATCGGCACGGGCGGGTAGAGGCGCAGGGTCTCCTCGACGACGGCGCGCGTATAGGCGAGGCGAGGCACGTCGGCGAGGGCGGCCGGGCGGTCGCCGAGCACCTCGGCGATCTCGGCCTGCAACTTGGCCTCGACCTCGGGCGCCTGCGAGATGAGGTACCAGGCCCAGGCGAGCGTGTTCGCGGTCGTCTCGTGCCCGGCCATGAAGATCACGGCCG
>JAFAPJ010000064.1 GCA_019247255.1 Methylobacteriaceae bacterium
GCGCACGGGCCTTCCCGAGTCGCTCGACCGGGACGAGCCCGCGAAGGTCGGGGACGCCGTCGCGAAGCTCGGTCTCGCGCATGTCGTGGTCACGTCGGTCGACCGCGACGACCTCGCGGACGGAGGTGCAGAGCATTTCGCCCGCACCATCGCGGCGATCCGCGCGGCCTCGCCCGGCACGACGATCGAGATTCTGACACCCGACTTCCTCCGCAAGGAAGGTGCGCTCGAGACGGTCGTCGCCGCGAAGCCCGACGTGTTCAACCACAATCTCGAGACCGTCCCGTCGAGGTACCTGACGGTCCGGCCGGGCGCGCGTTACTTCTACTCCATTCGGCTGCTGCAGCGCGTGAAGGAGCTCGACCCCACGATCTTCACGAAGTCCGGCATCATGGTGGGCCTGGGCGAGGAGCGGAACGAGGTGCTCCAGCTCATGGACGACCTGCGCTCGGCCGAGGTCGATTTCCTGACGATCGGGCAGTACCTGCAGCCGTCCCGCAAGCACCACCCCGTCATCCGCTTCGTCCCGCCCGACGAGTTCAAGGGCTACGAGACGACGGGCTATGCCAAAGGGTTCCTCCTCGTTTCGGCGACGCCGCTCACGCGGTCTTCGCACCATGCGGGCGAGGATTTCGCCCGACTGAAGCAGGTCCGGCTGGAGAAGCTCCAGACCGCGTGACGAGGGCGTGAGCGCGGCCTGGACAAGCGCGCGAGCCCGCCACAGATACACCGCATGCCCTCCTTCCGCACGACGCGCCGCGTCCGGCATGCGCCCGAGCAGATGTTCGACCTCGTGGCGGACGTCGACCGCTATCCCGAGTTCCTGCCGCTTTGCACGGGCCTGCGCGTGCTCCGGCGCTCGGAGGAGGAGGGCCGGACCGTGCTCGTGGCCGAGATGAGCGTCGGCTACAAATCGATCTCGGAGCGGTTCACGACGAAGGTCATTCTCGATCGCCCGAACCTCGACATCCACGTGTCGTATGTCGACGGGCCGTTCCGCTACCTCGAGAACCAGTGGAGCTTCCGCCCGGATCCGGCGGGCAGCCAAGTCGATTTCCAGATCAAGTACGAGTTCCGGTCGATGGCGTTGGGGCTGCTCATGGGCGCCATGTTCGACCGCGCCTTCCGGCGCTTCACCGAAGCGTTCGAGACGCGGGCGGACCGTGTCTACGGCACCCAGCCGGCCGCGAAGCCCGGCGCGTAAATCTCAGCCGTCGAGAGCGGCCGCCAGAAGCCCCAAGGCATCCTCGACGGCCGCGAGCCGCACCTCCCGTCGTCCGAGGTCGCCGTAGCGGCGCTCCAGGTGGCCTGTGGAAGCGCCGGTGCGGGCCAAACCGAAATGGACGAGCCCGACGGGCTTTTCAGCGCTTCCGCCGCCCGGACCCGCGATGCCGGTGATGGCGACTGCGACACCGGCCCGCGAGCGGGCGAGGGCGCCCTCGGCCATCGCGCGCGCCACGGGCTCGCTCACCGCGCCATGCGCGGCGATGAGCGCGGGCGGTACGTCGATGAGCTCGGTCTTGGCCTCGTTCGAGTAGGTGACAAAGCCGCGCTCGACGACCGCCGACGAGCCGGGGATCTCGGTGAGGAGCCCCGCGACGAGCCCGCCCGTGCAGGATTCGGCCGTGGCCAGGGTCAGGGCGCGCTCGCGGTAGCGCGCGACGAGCCGCGCCGCGCGGTCGACGAGCTCGTCCGGGAAGGTCACGCTCCCTCCGGCAGCCGGATCGTCGCGGCGGCCTGCGCGGCCAAGCCTTCGCTCCGGCCCGTGAAGCCGAGCTTCTCGGTCGTGGTCGCCTTGACCGAGACGGCCCCGAGCGCGACACCCGCGACCGCGGCGATGCGCGCCCGGATCGCGTCGCGATGCGGGCCGATCCGCGGCCGCTCGCAGAGCACGGTCACGTCGAGATGGTCGATGCGGCCGCCCCGCTCGCGCACCCGCTCGGCCGCATAAGCGAGGAAGCGGTCGGAGGAGGCGCCTCGCCATTGCGGGTCGCTCGGCGGGAAATGCGTCCCGATATCGCCGTCCCCGATGGCGCCGAGGAGCGCGTCGGTCAGGGCGTGCAGCACGACGTCCCCGTCGGAATGAGCGAGGACGCCGCGATCATGCGCGATCTGCACGCCGCCCAGCCAAACGTGGTCGCCCTCCCCGAAGGCGTGGACGTCAAAGCCCGTTCCGACGCGGGTGAGGAATGCGTCCGCGCCCAGCCGTCGTTCGGCCGCCTCGAAGTCGGCGGGATGGGTCACCTTGGTGTTCAACGGATCGCCCTCGAAGACGTGGACCGCGGTTCCGGCCCATTCCGCCAGGTGGCCGTCGTCGGTGAAGTCGCGCCCGGCGGTCTCGGCGGCAGCCGCGCGATGAGCGGCCCGCAACGGGCCGAGCCGGAAGGCTTGCGGGGTCTGGATCGCGCGCAGCTCGCGCCGGTCGAGCGTTTCCTGGACGAACCCGTCCGCATCGACCCGCTTCGTCGTGTCCGTCACGGCGACGCCCGGCACGGCGGCCCCGTGGCGGCGCCCGGCCGCGATCGCGCGCGAGATGAGCGCCGCGTCGACGAAGGGTCGCGCCGCATCGTGGACGAGGCAAAGGGTCTCCTCGCCGAGCGTGAGCTCTTCGAGCGCGTTGCGCACGGACGCCTGACGCGTCGCCCCGCCCGCGATCGGCTCGAGGAGCTTCCCGGCGACCGGCAGGCCCGCGACGGCGTCCTCGTAGAGCGCGCGATCGTCCGGATGAATGGCGCAGACGACTTGCGTCACGCCCTCGTGCCGCAGGAAAGCGTCGAGAGTGCGGGCGAGGACCGGGCGTCGCCCGACGGATCGGTACTGCTTCGGCAGGCCTTCGCCGGCGCGACTTCCGCGCCCGGCCGCCACGATCACCGCCACGACGTCCATGTCTCTCCCTTCGGGTGGCGGGTGATTACGGGAGCCGGTCCGTCCTGCAAAGATGCCCCATTGGCGCGCGCAGTGCGATTGATTACTCGTCAGGCAGGATGGTGACTGACCATAAAATGAGCAGCACTCGTAGGCTGCCGCCGCTCGCACGTGGGTCGGCGCTGCTCGCACCCATGTCGGGCGTGACGGACGTCGCGTTCCGGCGCATCGCTGCGCGGTTCGGCGCCGGCCTTGTCGTGACCGAGATGGTCGGCTCGCATTCGCTTGTGCGAGGCCAAGCCGAGGCGGAGCTGCGCGCAGAGGGCGCCGGGCTCGACCCGCATGTGGTGCAGCTCGTCGGGCGTGAACCCGCCACGATGGCGGAGGCGGCCCGGATCGCGGAAGGCGCGGGCGCATCGGTCATCGACCTCAATTTCGGCTGCCCCGCGAAGCGGGTCACGGGCGGGCTCGCGGGCTCGGCCCTGATGCGCGAACCCGAGCGCGCGCTCGCGATCGTCGCCACGGTCGTCGCGGCCGTGCGCGTCCCCGTGACCGTGAAGATGCGCCTCGGCTGGGACGGTGCGAGCCTCAACGCAGCCGAGCTCGCCGCGCGGGCCGAGGAGATCGGCGCGCAAGGCGTCACGGTTCACGGCCGCACGAGGCAGCAATTCTACGACGGCCGGGCGGATTGGGCCGCGATCGCGCCGGTCGTGGCGGCGGTCTCGGTCCCGGTCGTCGCGAACGGCGACGTCGTTTCGCTCGCGACCGCCCGCACCTGCCTTGCCGGCTCCGGCGCGGCGGCGGTCATGATCGGCCGCGCGGCCCTCGGGCAGCCCTGGCTCGTCGGCGAGGTCGCGGCCGGGCTCGAGGGCCGCGCGCCGCCGCGTCCGACCCCCGCCGAGAAGGCGGAGGCGGCGGCCGAGCATTACGAGGCCCTCCTCACCCTGTATGGCCGCGAGGTGGGGCGGCGGCATGCCCGCAAGCATCTCGCGGCCTATGCGGACCGCGCCACGCAAGCCGGATACGGATTGCCCCCATGCCAACGACGCGAACTCGTGACGAGCGACGACCCGAACCGGGTGACCTCGCTCTTGCGATCCCTCTACGCCGAGCCGGCGAGGGCGGCCGCGTGAACGCGGTCAGCCGCGACCTCGTCGTCAACGCGCTGCCTGTTCCCGTCCTGACGGTCGCGGCGGACGGGCGCATCCTCGACGCGAACCACGCGGCCGAGGATTTCTTCGAGGTGTCGGTCCGCGTCATGCGGCGGCAGCATCTCGCCGACCTCGTGCCGTTCGGCTCGCCCGCCGTGACGCTGCCGGGCGAGGTGCGGCGCCGCAACGCCGGCGTCAGCGAGCACCGGGTCGAGCTGGCCTCGCCACGCTCGGGCGCCGACCGGATCGTCGACATCTTCGCCTCGCCGCTCGGCGAGGAGGACGCGGTCGTGATGATGTTCCAGGAGCGGACCATCGCCGACAAGATGGACCGGCAGCTCACCCATCGCGGCGCGGCGCGCTCGCTGACCGCGCTCGGCGCGATGCTGGCGCACGAAATTAAGAACCCGCTCTCCGGGATCCGCGGGGCCGCGCAGCTCCTCGAGCAGTCGCTGGACGAGAACGACCGCATCCTCACCCGGCTCATCTGCGACGAGACCGACCGGATCGTCAGCCTCGTCGAGCGTATGGAGCTATTCGGCGACGAGCGGCCGGTCGAACGCGGGCCGGTCAACGTCCACGGCGTGCTCGATCACGTGCGACGCCTCGCGAGCAGCGGCTTCGGCCGGCACATGCGCTTCGTCGAGAGCTACGATCCGTCGCTGCCGCCCGTACACGGCAACCGCGACCAGCTCGTCCAGGTCTTCCTCAACCTCGTGAAGAACGCCGTCGAGGCGATCGGCGTCGACGCGCTGGACGGAGAGGTCACGCTCTCGACCGCATTCAGGGCCGGCGTCCGGCTGCAGGTGCCAGGCTCGCGCGGCACGGTCGCGCTGCCCATCGAGGTCTCGATCGGCGATAACGGACCGGGCGTGCCGCCCGACCTCCTGCCCCATCTCTTCGACCCGTTCGTCACCACCAAGGCGCACGGAAGTGGCCTGGGCCTTGCCTTGGTGGCGAAGATCGTCGGGGCTCACGGCGGCGTCGTGGAATGCGATCCCGCTCCCCGGCGCACGACCTTCCGGGTCCTCCTTCCGATCCACAGCGCCAGGGACGGGCGCGGTGCCGAGGCCTGAAGCGAGACACGATGCCGAGCGGACAGATCCTGTTGGCCGATGACGATGCCGCGATCCGGACCGTCCTGAACCAAGCTTTGTCCCGGGCCGGCTACGACGTCCGCTCGACCGGCCACGCCGCGACGCTCTGGCGCTGGGCGGCGCAGGGCGACGGCGACCTCATCATCACGGACGTGGTGATGCCGGACGAGAACGCCTTCGACCTCCTGCCGCGCATCAAGAAGGTCCGGCCGGACCTGCCAATCATCGTAATGAGCGCGCAGAACACGTTCATGACCGCGATCCGCGCCTCGGAGCGCGGCGCCTACGAGTACCTCCCCAAGCCGTTCGACCTAAAGGAGCTCGTCGCGATCGTCGGCCGCGCCCTGTCACGGCCGCGCGGCGCGCCCTCCGCCAATCTCCCGAGCGAGGCCGAGGACATCCCGCTCATCGGCCGGTCGCCGGCGATGCAGGAGATCTACCGGGCGCTCGCCCGGCTCATGCCGACCGACCTCACCGTGATGATCCTCGGCGAATCCGGGACCGGCAAGGAGCTCGTCGCCCGCGCGCTCCACGATTACGGGAAGCGCCGCAAAGGCCCGTTCGTCGCCGTGAACATGGCGGCGATCCCGCGCGACCTCATCGAATCGGAGCTCTTCGGCCACGAGAAGGGCGCCTTCACGGGCGCGCTCACCCGCAACGCGGGTCGGTTCGAGCAGGCGGAAGGCGGAACGCTCTTCCTCGACGAGATCGGCGACATGCCGATGGAGGCGCAGACCCGGCTGCTGCGGGTCCTCCAGCAGGGCGAGTACACGACGGTCGGTGGCCGGGTGCCGATCAAGACGAATGTCCGCATCATCGCGGCGACCCACAAGGATCTGCGCATCTCGATCCAGAACGGGCAGTTCCGCGAGGATCTGTTCTTCCGGTTGAATGTCGTACCCTTGCGCCTACCGCCGCTGCGCGAGCGGACCGAGGACATCCCGGACCTCGCCCGGCATTTCTCGGCGCAGATCGAGAAGGAGGGGCTGCCCCGCAAGGCGATCGACGCCGACGCGCTCGACCGGCTCAAGCGCCACCGCTGGCCCGGCAACGTCCGCGAGCTCGAGAACCTGGTGCGCCGTCTGGCCGCGCTCTATCCCCAGGACACGATCACGGGACCGATCATCGAGGCCGAGCTCGACCTCAATCCGCGCGCGGCGTCGAGCCCCGAGCCGGCTGCCGCGCCGGAGGGCGAAACCCTTGCGATGGCCGTCGAGCGCCATCTCGGCGTGTATTTCCGCAAGTACCAGAACAGCTTGCCGCCGCCGGGGCTGTATCATCGCATCCTGCGCGAGATCGAGGGCCCGCTCATCGGGGCGGCCCTTGCGGCCACCCGCGGCAATCAGATCCGGGCGGCCGAGCTCCTCGGGGTGAATCGGAACACGCTGCGCAAGAAGGTCCGCGACCTCGACCTGCAGGTCATCCGCTCCGGCCGCTAAGGGCGGTTCGGGCGTCCCCCGCCCTGGACTTCCCGTCCGATCGGCCTTAATCGGCCGAGTGTGGCAGCTTTGCATCACTCCCTGCCGATCGGCGCGGACGCTTCGGCTCTGACCGAACCGCCGCCGGGCGCGGCGCCGACGGCCGAGGCGGACCGGCTGCAGCCGGTCAACATCCGGACGGATTCCGGGCTCCCGGGCTGGGTCGGAGCCTTCGTGGTCGGGGCGGCGCTCTGTTCGGCGCTCGCGACCTTCCTGGTCCTGTCCGGGATGACCCCGATCCTGCCGACCCACTGGGTCGTGGTCTGGCTCCTCGGGGTCAATTCCTTTCTGGTCCTGCTCCTCCTGCTCGTGGTCGCCTGGGAGGGCTGGAGCCTGTTCCGCGCTCGGATCGCGGGCGCGGCCGCGGCCGGGCTCCACGTGCGGGTCGTCGGGGTCTTCGGGCTCGTGGCGGCCGTGCCGGCGATCCTGGTGGCTGGCGTCGCGAGCACGATCCTCGAGCGCGGCCTCGACCCGTGGTTCACGGGCGCCGTGAAGGAGCTGATGTCGAACACGGTCGACATCGCGCAGGCCTATCGTGACACGCAATGCCGGACGCTCGCGCGCGAGACGCAGCTCATGGGCGCGGACCTCGCCCGGGCGCGCGTGCTCTACGATGCCGATCGTAAGCTCTACACGGACTTCATGACCTCGCGGGCGACCTTCCTCGGGTTTCCTGTCGCGATCCTGCTCGGGCCCGACGCCTCGGTCATCGAGAAGGTCGAGATCAAGCCGATCGCGGATCTCGCCCTGCCGACCGCGGACGATCTGAAGGACGCCGATTCGCCCGACGCGATCTGCCTCGTCCCGCGCGAGGGCAACGTTTTCCGGGCGCTGCTGCGCCTGCCGAACAACGACGGTCGCGTCCTCTTCGTCGCGCGCCCCGTCGATCCGCGGGCGACCGAGTTCGTGCCCCTCGCCGAATCCGGCGTCGCCTACTACCAGCTGCTCGAATCGAAGAAGGCCGGCATCCAGTTCGCCTTCGCGTCGATGTTCGCGCTGATCGCGCTCATCGTCCTTCTGTCGGCCGTCCTGTTCGGGCTCGGCTTCTCCAACCGGCTCGTCACGCCCATCCGCCGCCTCATCCACGCGACCGACCAGGTCGGGGCGGGCAATTTCTACGTCCAGGTCCCGGTCAAGAAGCGGGACGGCGACCTCGCCCATCTCGGCGAGACCTTCAACAAGATGACCTCCGAGCTCCGCCGCCAGCATGACGGGCTCACCGTCGCGAGCGACCTCATCGACCGGCGGCGCCGGTTCATGGAGGCGGTCCTGTCCGGCGTGTCGGCGGGCGTCATCGGCATCGACGCGCACGGGCTCATCACGATCGTGAACCCATCGGCGGAGGCGCTCCTCACCGCCAACCGCAACGACCTTCTCGGCCAGCCGCTCGTCTCCGCCGTCCCCGAAATCGCCCCATTGCTGGACGAGGCCGCCAGCGGCCGTCTCCGGCTCGTCCAGCAGCAGATCCCGATCTCGCGCAAGGGCCGCGAGCGCATGCTCAACGTGCGGGTCACGAGCGAGCAGGCGCGCGGCGACGACAAGGGCTTCATCATGACCCTGGACGACATCACGGACCTCGTGACGGC
>JAFAPJ010000081.1 GCA_019247255.1 Methylobacteriaceae bacterium
CCTTGCGGTCCTGCACACCTCGACGCCGTCCTTCGCGTCCGACGTGAAGGTGATCGAGGCCATGAAGGCCGAGAACCCGAACCTGAAAGTCGGGCTGATCGGCGCCAAGGTCGCTGTGCAATCCGACCAGAGCCTCGTGGACGCGCCGATTGTCGACTTCGTGGCCCGGAACGAGTTCGACTTCACGATCAAGGACGTGGCCGACGGGCAGGACTGGGCCTCGATCCCGGGCCTCTCCTGGCGCAACGGCTCGGGCGTGGTGGTCCACAACGACGATCGCCCGGTCATGCACGACATGGACCGGCTGCCCTTCGTGACGCCGGTCTACAAGCGCGACCTGGTCATGGAGAACTACTTCATCGGCTACCTGAAGCACCCCTACATCTCGTTCTACACGGGACGGGGCTGCAAGAGCCGCTGCACCTTCTGCCTGTGGCCGCAGACCGTCGGCGGCCATCGCTATCGGACCCGCTCGGTCGGCCACGTCATCGACGAGGTGCGCTACATCCTCAAGGCCTTCCCGCAGATGAAGGAGCTGATGTTCGACGACGACACCTTCACGGACGACCTGCCGCGGGCGGAGGCGATCGCGAAGGAGCTGGGCAAGCTCGGGGTCACCTGGTCGTGCAACGCGAAGGCGAACGTGCCGCGCGACACGCTGAAGGTCCTGAAGGACAACGGGTTGCGTCTCCTCCTGGTGGGCTACGAGTCGGGCAACCAGCAGATCCTGCACAACATCAAGAAGGGCATGCGGGTCGAGGTGGCAGAGAAGTTCACCAAGGATTGCCACGAGCTCGGGATCACCATCCACGGCACCTTCATCCTCGGCCTGCCGGGCGAGAGCAAGGAGACGATCGAGGAGACGATCCGCTTCGCCACTCGGATCAATCCGCACACGATCCAGGTCTCGCTGGCGGCGCCCTATCCCGGCACCTTCCTGTACAAGCAGGCGCTGGAGAACGGCTGGCTCGACGAAAGGAATGCCGAGCTCATCAACGCGAACGGCATCCAGATCGCGCCCCTCCACTACGAGCACCTGACGCATACGGAGATCTTCACCTCGGTGGAGGATTTCTACCGCCGCTTCTATTTCCGGGTGCCGAAGATCGCCTCGATCGTGGGCGAGATGGTCACGCAGCCCGACATGATGAAGCGCCGGCTGCGCGAGGGGGTGGAGTTCTTCCGCTTCCTGAAGGAGCGCCGGCAAGTCGCGCAGGCGGCGTAGCGGCTTCGAGACGGCTTGCGATCGCCGCGAGCCCGGCTGTTGCTGAGGGACAGCCGCGCCATCATTCGCGCGCTCGAGCGTGCCGGGTTCGAGCACATCTCGACGCGCGGCTCGCATCGGAAGTATTGGCATCCCGAGACACGGCGCATCGTCATCGTGCCGCATCCGCGGCGCGATCTGCCGATCGGCACCGTGCGGAGCATCTACGAGCAGGCGGGCTGGAAGGGGCCGGAAGCGCCATGACCCACTATCTCGCTCTCGTGCACAAGGAAGCCGACAGCTGCTACGGCGTGTCGTTTCCGGACGTTCCCGGCGTGATCGCGGCCGGCGACACGCTGGACGAGGCCGTCGAGAAAGCTGGCGAGGCGCTGGCCTTCGCGGCCGAGGATTGGCACCAGTATGCGGGTGCGCCCTTTCCGGCTCCGCGTAGCTTCGAAGCGCTTCGCGCCGACCTCGAGGCAGCGACGATCGCCCGAGAGGCCGTATGGGTTGCGATTCCGCTGCGGTCCAGGTTCCAGGAAGCGGCCTGAGACGCGCCGCTCCCCCCGCCGATGCAGAGGTGAGCGAACGCTCCCTCATCGTCACGGCCGACGATTTCGGCCTCTCCCGCGAGGTGAACGAGGCGGTCGAGCTCGGCCATCGCGAGGGCGTGCTCACCGCCGCGAGCCTGATGGTCGCCGAGCCATGGGCAAACGATGCGGTCGCCCGGGCGCGCCGGCTACCCGGCCTCGCGGTCGGCCTGCACCTGACCCTCGTCGAGGGCCGGCCGGCCGCGCCGCCCGACGCGATCCCGGACCTCCTGGATCGCCGCACGGGCAAGCTCCGCACCGACCTGGCCACGTACGGCACGGCGATTTGCGTCCGACCGGCCGTGAAGGCGCAGGTCGCGCGTGAGATCCGGGCGCAGTTCGACGCCTATCGCGCGACCGGCCTCACGCTCGATCACGTCAACTCGCACAAGCATTACCACCTGCACCCGACGGTCGCGGCCCTCGTCCTGGCGATCGGGCGCGAGTACGGCCTGCGCGCGCTGCGCGTGCCGGTCGAGCCGCCCGAGGTGCTGGTTCGGGTCGAGCCCGTCCGGCGCGGGATCGAGGCGCGACTCGCGGCGCCTTACGCGCGGCTCCTGCGGGCCCGGGCCCGGCGGGCCGGGCTCGCGGTCGCCGACCAGGTCCTCGGTCTCGCCTGGTCGGGCGCCATGGACCGGCGCCGCGTCGCCGGGCTCATCCGAGCCCTGCCGCCCGGCCGAACGGAGCTGTATCTGCATCCGGCGAGGGCCGGCGGCTTCGAGGGCGCCGCGCCTGGCTACCGCTACGCGGACGAGCTCGCGGCGCTCCTCGCGCCCGAGGTGATCGAGGCGGCGCAGACCGCCATGGCCGGCTGCTACAGCGACTGGGCGCGCGAGCCCGGCTGAGAGCGCGGGCGCGGCGGCCCAAGGCAGGCCGGCACGATCACGAAGGCGGCGATCAGCGTGAAGACGAGCGAGATCGCGAGAAGCTCGCCCATGCTCGCCGTGCCGGGGTGGCTCGACGCCCAGAGCGACCCGAAGGCCGTGCCGGTCGTCAGCGCCGAGAAGAAGATCGCGCGGGTGAGGCTCGACGACAGGACC
>JAFAPJ010000371.1 GCA_019247255.1 Methylobacteriaceae bacterium
GTGACCCCTACGATGTCAACGTAGTGCTCTCCCGCTGAGCTACGCGCCCGGGACGCCGGTCATGGCGAGACGCGCCCTATAGAGGCTGCCGCCAGCCGGCGCAATATGCGCAGCACGCCTCAGAGGAGGTGCGGCTCGGCCCGAAAACGGCAGGGCGTCAGCGGCAGGTCCGGCGTGAAGCCGAGGTCCGGGGCCGTGCCGGCGAGCCGCTCGTAAACCTCCATGATCCGCCGCGCGACCGCGCCCCAGGAATAGGTCTCGCGGCATTCGGTGAGCGCCGCGCGGGCGAGCCGCGCCCGAAGCGCGTCGTCCCGGATGAGCCGCTCCGTCGCGTCCGCGATCGCGGGCACGTCGCCCGGCTCGACGAGGAGCGAATCGACCCCGTCCGTGAGGCAATCGACGATCCCCACCGCTCGGCAGGACAGGATCGCGAGGCCGGACGCCATCGCCTCGAGCACCGTGTTCGAGAAGCCCTCGGCATAGGTCGGGGACAGGAAGATGTCGGCCTCGCGGTAGAGCGTCGGCACGCGCTCGTAATCGGCGTAGCCGGAGAAGCGCACGAGGTCGGGCCCGAGCCCGAGCGCGGCCGCCCGCTCGCGGCTCGCATCGGCGTCCGGTCCGATGCCCGAGATCGTGGCGACGAACGGCACGTCTCGCCCCCGCAGCAGCGCCAAGGCCTCCAGCGTGTCGAGCGCGCCTTTCCGGCGGTCGACGCGCCCGTGATAGAGCAGCCGGGCCGGTCGCGCGGCCTCGCCGACCCGCGCCTCGTCGGCAGGGTGGAAGCGCGCCGTGTCGACCGCGCCCGGCACGACGACGAAGCGATCCCGCGCCGTGCCGAGCCGCCCGCAGACCTCGTCGATGAAGCTCTCCCCGCCGATCAAGGCCGCGCCCGCATGATCCAGCACGCGCACCATCGCGAGCCGGTGCGTCTCGCAGCAGGAGCCGACCCAGTGGCCGTCGCCGCCCTGGATCGACACGAGGTTCGGCACCCCGAGACGGCGCGCGGCGAGAAGCACGGCCCAGCCGGTCGGGTAGCCATATTGGGCGTGGAGGATGTCGAAGGGCCGCCGGTCATGCTCGGCCGCGATCGTCGCGACCATGGTGTCGATGTCGCGCTCGAAATCGCCGTTCGTCTGCTCGCCCGTCGCCTCGAGCCCGATCACCCTGACGCCGGGCACAAGCGGGGGCGGCCCGCCGCCGTAGACGCCCGTCCCGAAGGCGTCGCTCCGGTACTGGCTGATCATCGTGACGTCGTGGCCGGCCGCGGCGAGCTCGCGGATGAGGTTCAGCGCGTAGACGCTCATCCCCGAGATCGCCGGGAAGAAGCGGCGCGACACGAAGCAGACCCGCATCAGCGCGGCCCGGCGGCGGAGCCCGCGTCGGTCACCCGCGGCATTCGCGGAGATACCGGATCGCGGCCGGGATCATCGTGTCGGCCCGGTGCGACTCGCGCGAGAGCTCGACGCAGACGAGCCGGTCGAACCGGATCTCCTCCAGCGCATCGAGGATGCCCGGGATATCCATGTCGCCTTCACCGAAGGCGAGATGGACATGCTCGCCGCGCTTCATGTCCTCGATCGAGACCGTGCCGATGCGGCCCGCGAATTCGCGCGCGGCCGCCGCCGGGTCGCGCTCGCCCGTGACGAGGCAATGGCCGAGATCGAGCGCGAGGGTCAGGTCCGGGATGTCCCGCGCGAGGGCCGCGTAATCGTCGACCGTCTCGACGAGCATGCCGGGCTCGGGCTCGAGGGCCGCCGTCACGCCGGCGCCTTTGGCGATCTCGGCCACCTCGGCAAGGCCGTCGCGGAGCCAGCTTTGCGCCTCGCTCCGGTCCACGCCCGGCTTCGGCACGCCCGCCCAGAACGACACGGCCTCGGAGCCGAGGATCGCGCCGATCTCGATCCCGCGGCGCAGGAAGGCGACGCGCCGACGCCGGCCGTCCGGATCCGCCGTGACGAGCGTCGGCTCGTGCTTCGCCCGCGGGTCGAGGAGGTAGCGGGCCCCGGTCTCGATGACGGAGCCGAAGCCGATCCCGTCGAGCCGCGCCCGCAGGTGCCCGGCGGCCGCCTCCCAGTCGGAGGCGAACGGGTCGAAATGCTGGAAGTCGAGCGTCAGCGCGACGCCGGCATAGCCGGATTCGGCCATGAGGCTCAGCGCGTCCTCGAGCCGATGGCTCGCGGTCCCGTTCGTGTTGTAGGCGAAGCGGAGCGCCATCGTCAGGCAGCGAGCTGGCCGAGCCGGAAGCCGACATGGTGGGCTTCGGGCTCGCGATAAAGCGGGTAGAGCGGGCCGACCGCGCGGTCGACCGCCTCGACGTCGAGGAGCGGCTGGCGCCCGCCGAACCCGTCAATCGCCTCCGGGGTGAGCCGGACAGGACGACGGGTCGCGGACGGTTCCTCGAAGCGGATGAGCGGGCTGTCGCGCTCGAGGAGCTTGCGGGCGTTGCGCTCGCCGATCCGGTATTAGCTCATCGTTTCCACCTCGAGCCCCGGGACGATCACCTTCGCGACCCCGATCGGCCGCCCCGGCGGCGCGCAATCGACGTAGAGCACGTCGAGACCCGCCGCTTCGAGCCGCTCCCGGGCGACCCGGCCGCGGGCCCGCGCGTCGAGCCCACGTTCCGCGGGCAGCTCGGAGAAAGGTTTCGACCCGCGCCGGGAGAGGACGCTCCCGGAAAGGGCGCGCCTCAGGGTCGTCGCGTCGAGATGGGCCCACTCCATCATGGCGCTCAGCGCCCGGCTTTCCTCCTGGGCGAGGCTCGGCATGGCGCGCGCCAAGAAGGCATCGATATAGCCGGGCGGAGCGACCCGGCGCGCCTCCGCGAGCGGGCCGTGCCCGTAGGTCTTGCGGACGCGCGCCGAGCAGAACTCGAGCGTCGCCTTGCGCAGCGCCCGATCGCGGTCGGGATCGCAGGCCTCGCCGCAGGCCGAGAGCATGATCGGGACGCGCGGGCCCGTGCCGTCGCGGTCGTAGCCCACAACATAGAGGTTCGCGAAGCCGAACTCGTCGGTGGCGAATTTCGGCAGGACCTCGAGGCCGAGCGCGTCGAGCCGCGCGAGCAGCGCCCGGGTCTCGGGCTCGAGCCCCTCGTCGAGGTCGAGGACGATCCCCTGGTCGAGCGCCCGGAACACGAGGCCGTTGCCGTCGCGCTGCAGGCACTCGAAGACCCCGTGCGCGACCGCCCATTCGAGGTCGGGTCCGGCCCCGAGGCCGTTCGTGATGAGCGTCGTGAACGGCCGGTAGCCGGGCGGCAGCTCGAAGACGTCGCAGGCCGCGACGTCGAGCGGCACGAGGACGGGCTCGCCCGTGCTGGCCCGCACGGCCTCTGTCCAAGCGAGCGGCGCGTCGCGGTCGACCGGGGAGCCCGCGGGCAGGCAGAGGGTCAGCGGGTCCGCGACGCCGTCCGGCCCGCGCTCGCGCGCGAGCTCGGCGTAGCTCGCGGTCCGGCGCGGCCGGTCGCGCAGCGCGAGGGTCGGGCAGATCGCCTCAGCGATCTCGGCGATCGCCCCGACGATCGCGTCCCCGTCCGTCCCGCCGTAGCCGTAGCCCGACGGCATGTTGCCCGGGAGCTCGTCCGCGTCGTCGAGGAACAGCGCGACCTTCCAGGCCGGGACGCCGGTCCGATCGAGCGGAGCGAGGGGAAATCCGACGACGCGCCCGGCGGGCAGCGCGTCGAGATAGGCGCGCGCCGCATCGGGCAGGTCGGCCGGGAGGCCGTCGATCCGACGCATGGCGGCGCTCACGCGGCGAGGGTCGGACGCGGCGCGGCCCGGCCGGCGTCGCGATAGGCTTCGGCCAGGAGGCGCATCGTCCCGAGGTCGCGCTCGGCCGAGAAGTCCGGGCCGCCGCCCGCCCGCACCGCGGCCGCGAAAGCCTCGAGCTGGCGCGTGAAGGGCGACGCGCCCGCGTCCGGTACCGCGAGCGGTTCGGCGCGGCCGGTCCGGCCGTCGAGGAGCGTGACGCTGCCCCCGGGATCCTGGCCCATCGTGTTCTCCGCCGTGATCTGGCCGTCCGACCCGACAAGCTCGAGCCGGCGCCGGGGCAGCGCTTCCGGGCAGTTATAGGCGACATGAAGCGAGGCGAGGACGCCCGAACCCGTCAACCCCACGAGAACCGCTCCGTCATCGACGCGGTAGCCCTGGAGCCGGCTCTGCGTGAGGGCGCGGATCTCGACGAGCGGCTCGCCCGCCAGGAAGCCGGCGAGATCGAGCCCGTGCGGAGCGAGGTCGATCAGCGCGCCCCCGCCCGCCTTCGCGGCGTCGATCCGCCAGTTCTCGCGGCCCGCCGGCGCCGCCCAATCCGCCCCGACCCAGCAGGCGTACAGGATGCGGATCGCCGCGAGCGTGCCGATGCGGCCGCCCGCCACCGCGTCGCGGATCGCCCGGTGGGCGGGGTGATGGCGCTGATCGAAGGCCGTTCCGTAGAGGATGCCGGCTCGCGCACAGGACGCCGCCATGGCCTCCGCGTCGGCGAGCGTCGCGGCCATCGGCTTCTCGCAGAGCACGGGCTTGCCGGCCCGCGCCGCCGCCTCGACGCCCGCGCGGTGCAGGTGGTTCGGGGTCGCCACGTAGACCGCCTCGACGCCCGGATCGGCCGCGAGCGCATCGGCGTCCCGATGAATTGCGGCGCCGAGCGCCCCGGCGCGCGCCTGCGCGGCTGGATCCGGATCGCAGATCGCGGCGAGCCGATGCCCGGCTGCGGCCATCGCGGGCGCGACGTAATCCTGCGCGACCCAGCCGAAGCCGACGATCCCCCAGCCGAGCATCACCAGCGCTCCGGCAGATCGACGAGCTCGCGCCGCCGCGCCGCCTCGGGCAGCCAGGCGCCGGGCGGAAGCGCCTCGGGCAGGTCGCTCCGCTCGGGGTAGGTCGCGAGCGGCGCGTATTCGGAGCGGTAGCGCTCGGACGGCCAGCGGATGGCCGCCTCGGGCCCGTAGAGCGGGTTGCGGCGGAGCGAGCGGTCCGGACGCGGCACGGTGAGGAGGCCTGGCGACGGTCTAGCTCCGGCGAGCCCCGGGCCGGCCGCGACCGCGAAGGCCTCGACCCTGCGCAGCCGGTCGAGCGCGTCCGGGGTCGCGAGGCGTCCCAAGGCGGCGGCCCGGGTCAGCGCGGAATCGTCGTAGACGATGCCGTCGGGGAACAGGCGCGCGAGCGTCGCCGCGTCGACGGCGCGTCCGGCCGAGAAGTTCGGGGCCTCGCTGTTGTGGATGTGTCCGACCAGGAGCGCGCCGTCCGCCCGCTCGCGCAGGCGGCGCAGGATCTCGGGCTTCGGCTCGAGGAAGTAGAAGGCATCCTGGCAGAGCACGAGGTCAAAGCGGTCCGCGACCGGCCAGGGCGCCGCGGCGTCGCAGCAGACGAG
>JAFAPJ010000007.1 GCA_019247255.1 Methylobacteriaceae bacterium
TCTCGCCCTCATAGGGCCAGAGATAGCCGAGCGCCTCCGCGGCGCGGCGATGGCTCTCCTCCGTGCCGTCACCGAGCCGGATGACCCATTCGGAGGCGTGGCGGAGATGGTAGGCGGTCTCCTTCTCGGCCTTCGAGGCGATCGCCGCGAGCGTCGGATCGGCCGAGCGCGTCATGGCGCGCCAATACGGGTCGGCGAAGGCCGAGACCAGGAAAAGCCGCAGCATCGTGCGGGCGAAGTCGCCGTTCGGCAGCTCGACGAGGAGCAGGTTCCGGTAGGCCGGCGCGTCCCGGTGAAAGGCGAGCTGGTCCTCGTCGCGCCCGCCGTCCTCGCGCTCCGCGGCGTACTGGTAGAGCGCGCGCGCCTGCCCGATGAGGTCGAGCCCGACATTGGCGAGCGCCATGTCCTCTTCGAGCATCGGCCCGTGCCCGCACCATTCGGACAGCCGGTGGCCGAGGACGAGCGCGTCGTCGGCGCGGCGCAGGGCGTAGAGCACGAGCGGGCTCTCGTCGGCGGTCACGTCTCCTGTCGGCATCGCGCTTCTCCCGCCCCTCCCCCGCTCAACCCGGCTCATGGCCGGGGACCCGGTCACATATGACCGACTTCGTCCGGCACCTCGTAGAAGGTCGGATGGCGGTAGATCTTCGATTCAGCCGGCTCGAAGAGCGGCCCCTTGTCGGAGGGGTCGGAGGCGGTGATCGCCGAGGACGGGACGACCCAGATCGAGAGCCCCTCGCCACGGCGGGTGTAGACGTCGCGCGCGGCCTGGAGAGCCAGCGTCGCGTCCGCCGCGTGCAGCGACCCCACATGCTTGTGGGCGAGCCCGTTGCGCGAGCGGATGAAGATTTCCCAAAGAGGTGTGTTGGGCGTGGGCATGACGATTATCTGCCTGTGCTGGAGGTGAGGCCCGCCCTCAGTCTTCGTCTACGGCCTCCGACATCTCCGCATCGTCGAGGCGACGAAGGATGCCGAGAATTTCGTTGTGACGGGTCAGCAGACGGTTCTCCTGCAGCACCGCGTCAGACCGCATTTCCGCCATGGCGGCCCGAAGCTCGGCGAAGCGAGCCTCCATGTGCTGGTCAAGCCTTACCACCAGCTGCTGAGTCCTATCCTGCCTCTCAAGCACAGCCTCCATCTCACGCCGGAGGCCTTGCAGCTGCCGCAGGATGAGATTGTTGGCCGGAGTCGGAGGGACTTTCGGGTCCAGGCTCATCGGGGCGCCCTCAGGGCAGGAACTACCGGCCACGAAACGAAGCCAAGGTCGCGCGTGTCAAGCGGCGAGCTTCGCGCTCTCCGCGCGGGCGACGCGCTTCGCCGCGTGAGCGGCCGCTGCCTCGCGCACCCAGGCGCCGTCCTCGTGCGCCTTGCGCCGCGCCGCCAGACGGTCGCGGTTGCAGGGACCGTTGCCGGCGAGGACCTGGCGGAACTCCTCCCAGTCGATGGCGCCGAACTCCCAATGCCCGGTTGCCTCGTTGAGCTTGAGCTCCGGGTCCGGGAAGGTGAGACCGAGGAAATGGCCCTGCGGGACGGTCGCATCCACGAATTTCTGCCGCAGCTCGTCGTTGGAGAAGCGCTTGATCTTCCAGCGGGTCGACTGGTCCGAATGCTGGGACTCGCCGTCCGGCGGACCGAACATCATGAGGCAGGGCCACCACCACCGGTTCAGCGCGTCCTGCGCCATCGCCTTCTGCTCCGGGGTGCCGCGCGCGAGCGTCAGCATGATCTCGTAGCCCTGGCGCTGGTGGAAGCTCTCCTCCTTGCAGACCCGGATCATGGCGCGCGCGTAGGGCCCGTAGGAGCACCGGCAGAGCGGGATCTGGTTCATGATGGCGGCGCCGTCGACGAGCCAGCCAATCGCCCCGATATCCGCCCAGGTGAGCGTCGGGTAGTTAAAGATGGAGGAGTACTTCGCCCGCCCCTCAAGCATCGCGTCGACGAGCTCCTCGCGCGAGGAGCCGAGCGTCTCGGCCGCCGCGTAGAGGTAGAGCCCGTGGCCGCACTCGTCCTGCACCTTGGCGAGCAGCGCGGACTTGCGGCGGAGCGTCGGCGCTCGGGTGACCCAATTTCCCTCCGGCAGCATCCCGACGATCTCGGAATGAGCGTGCTGGGAGATCTGCCGGGTCAGCGTCCGGCGATAGGCGGCCGGCATCCAGTCGTTCGGCTCGATCCGCTCCTCGGCATCGATCCGCCCCTGAAAGCGGGCGAGGCGGTCGGCATCCTCGAGCTCGGGCGCGGTGCGTTCCCCGGCCTGATTCAGGGCCTGCGTATACATGCCACCGCTCCTCCCTCGTCGTTGCACCCGTATATGTGACAGAAACGCGCGATCGTCAACGTTTTTCGTAACGCGTCAGCTCTGGAATCGTCGCATCAGCTCGGGTCCGGGCGGGGGCAGCGGCCCGTCTTCCGTCAGGCCGTGAGCGTCGAGCCAGCGCTCGGACGGCGGGAGGAGTTCCGCATAAAGTCCGGCGCAGAGCGCGCGAGCGGGTTCGCCGGGCCAGTCCGACGGCAACAGCTCCCGGGGCAGCTCGGGATCGCGCAGGACCACCCGCCGGAAGGCGTGGATGAGGAGGATCCGGGCCGTGAAGGCGTCGGGCTCGGCGAGGGAGCGGCCGGCGACAAGCGCCTGGCCGAGCGGCCCGAAGGCCGAAAGGAAGCGTCGGTAGCCGTCCGCCACCCGGTCGAGCCGCCAGGCAAGGCTTGCGAGCCGGACTGCCTCGCCCGGTTCGGCCGACGCCTCGAGCGCGATCGCGCCGGCGACTTCAGGCGGCAGCGCCGCGTCCCGTGACGCCATCCAGAGCCCCGGCGCCGGGCTGCCGAAGCCCGCGGCTTCCAGAGCCGCCCGGACGCCGTCGCGGCTCGGGTGCTCCGGCGGCAGGAGCACGAGCCGGAAGCGACCGTCGAACCGCGCCGGCGCAGGATTGTAGATGTGCCGGGTCGCCGCCTCGAAGGTGGCGCGCCCCTTCTCGGCGAGCCGGTAGAAGCTGTTGCGGCCGAGCCGCCGCCGCTCCAGCCAGCCGTCGGCCGCGAGCCGCGAGGCCGCGGTGCGGACCGCGCCCTCCGCGATGCCGAGCGCGCCGAAGAAGGCGTTGAGCGTCCCGAGCCAGACCGAGCCGCCGCGCGGCGCGATGGCGTCGCCATAGACGGTGATCACGACGGAGGGCGTGCGCGACGGCTCGCGACGCAGGTCGTGCAGGATGGCCTGAAGAGCGGCGTCGACCACGGGACCAGGAGGCAAGGGAGCGGACGGGCGCTTGCTTGACGCGGGCCGGGACGCCCTGCAAGTGGCCCGGCACCGGGACGGTTGCGCGAGCACCCGCTCGCGGGTGCCTCCCGAGCCGACGCCCAGCCTTGGACCTCTCGATCGCCCTCATCCTTCTGCAGGACGGGATCGTCAACGCGGCGATCTACGCATTGCTCGCGCTCGCGCTCGTGCTCGTCTTCACCGTGACGCGCGTCATCTACGTGCCGATCGGTGAATTCGTGTCCTTCGGGGCGCTCACGCTCGCGGCTCTCGAGGCCGGACGCGTACCGGGCACCGTCTGGCTCCTGCTCATCTTCGGGATCGCGGCCGCGGCGGTCGAGCTCTGGAGCCTGCGCCAGGGCGGGTCGGGCCGACGGATCGTCGGCTGCCTCCTGCGAAACGTCGTGGGCCCGGCCATCATCGCCGCGACGGTCGCGCTCCTCGCGCCCGCGAAGCCCGGCCAGCTCGTGCAGGTCCTTCTCGCGCTCGCCGTCACGGCGCCGCTCAGCCTCGTCCTCTACGACACGGTCTACCGCCCGCTCGCGAACGCGACCGTGCTCGCGCTCCTCATCGTCTCGGTCGCGCTGCATTTCGCGCTCGTCGGGCTCGGGCTCATCTTCTTCGGAGCCGAGGGCTCGCGGACCGCCGCGCTCTCGGGCGCGAGCTTCACGATCGGCCCCGTCTTCGTGACCGGCCAGTCGGTCGCGATCCTCGCGCTCACGGCCGGGCTGATCGTCGCCCTTTACCTGTTCTTCGACCGCACCCTCGTCGGCAAGGCGCTCCGCGCGACGGCGGTGAACCGGCTCGGCGCCCGGCTCGTCGGCATCTCGCCCCTGTTCTCGGCCCGGCTCGCCTTCGGGCTCGCGGGGCTCATCGGGGCGCTCGGCGGAATCCTGGTCTCGCCGCTCACGACGATCTACTACGACACCGGATTTCTGATCGGCCTCAAGGGCTTCGTGGCCGCGATCATCGGCGGGCTCGTGTCCTATCCGATCGCGGCCGGCGCCGCGATCCTGGTGGGCGTGCTCGAATCCTACGCCTCCTTCTTCGCGAGCGAGCTGAAGGAGGTGATCGTCTTCATGCTGATCGTGCCGATCCTGCTCGTTCGCTCCTATGGCACCACGGTCCTGGAGGACGAGGAGTGACGGCGCGCCTCGCGCCTCTGGCGCTCGCCGCGCTCGCGGCCGCGCTGCCCCTCCTGCCGGGTGTCCCGGCCTTCTGGGTCACGCTCGGCAGCTATGTCGGGATCGCCGCGATCGTGGCGCTCGGGATCGTCGTGCTGACCGGGGTCGCGGCCGTCGTGTCCTTCGGCCAGGCGATGTTCGTGGGCTTCGGGGCCTACACGACCGCCATCCTGACGACCCGCTACGGCTGGCCGGCCTTCGCTACGTTGCCGGTCGCGATCGCGATCACCGGTCTCCTCGCCTGGGGCATCGGGGCGATCACGCTTCGGCTCAAGGGCCACTATCTGCCGGTCGCCACGATCGCCTGGAACATCTCGTTCTTCTACCTGACGGGCAGCCTCGACTTCTTTCGCCGCTTCGACGGGATCTCCGGCATCCCGCCGATCGACCTACTGGGCTTCTCGTTCTCGGATCCGGTCCGGTTCTATCTCCTGACGCTCGCCGCTCTCGTGATCTTCGTCGCGATCACCCGGAACCTCCTCGATTCCCGGGTCGGCCGCTCCGTCCGGGCGCTCAAGGGCGGCGTCATCGCGGCGGAATCCTTCGGCGTCGATACGGGGCGGGCCCGCATCCTCGCCTTCGTCTACGCGGCGATCCTCGCGGGCGTCGCGGGCTGGCTCTACGCGCATTTTCAGCGGGCCATCAATCCGTCGCCCTTCAACATCACGGCCTCGATCGACTACCTGCTGATGGCGGTGGCCGGCGGGGTCGGGCAGATCGGCGGAGCGCTTCTCGGCGCCGCCCTCGTGACGATCGTCCGCGACAAGCTGCAGGACGTGCTGCCCCTCCTCGTCGGAACGCAGGGCAACTACGAGTCGATCGTCTTCGGCTTCGTACTGATCCTCATCCTCCAGTTCGCCCCCGAGGGACTGTGGCCGCACCTGAGAGCCCTGACCGGCCGGCGCGTCGCGCGGGCGCACCCCGCCCAGTCCGCGGCCGAGCCGATCCGAGCGGAACGAACCGATCTCGCGGCCCGGCGAGAGGTGCTGAGGGTCGAAGCTCTTCGGAAGACCTTCGGCGGGCTGGTCGCGGTCAACGACCTCGGCTTCTCGGTCGCTCAAGGCGAGATCGTCGGGCTCATCGGGCCGAACGGGGCCGGCAAGTCGACGAGCTTCAACCTGATCACGGGCGTCCTTCCGGCGAGCGGTGGCCGGATCACGGTCATGGGTCAGGAGGTCGGCGGCTGGCCGGCGCGGCGCATCGCGACCCTCGGGGTCGCCCGCACGTTCCAGCACGTGAAGCTCGTCCACGGGATGAGCGTGATCGAGAATGTCGCGCTGGGCTCGCACCTTCTGGGCCGCGCCGGCGCGATCGCCGGGTCGCTGCGGCTCGATCGGGCCGAGGAGGCCGGCATCTTCGCCAAGGCGCGCCGGCAGCTCGAGCGCGTCGGACTGGCTGAACAGGCCGAGACGGTCGCGAGCGAGCTCGCGCTCGGCCAGCAGCGCCTCGTCGAGATCGCCCGCGCGCTCTGCCTGGACCCGCTCCTTCTCCTGCTCGACGAGCCGGCGGCGGGCCTGCGCCACGCCGAGAAGGAGGCGCTCGCCGATCTCCTGCGCCGCGTCCGTGCGGACGGCGTCTCGGTGCTTCTCGTCGAGCACGACATGGACTTCGTGATGGGGCTGACCGACCGGCTCGTCGTGATGAATTTCGGCGCGGAGCTCGCGCAGGGCCGCCCGGCCGAGATCCAGGCGAACCCCCTCGTCGTCGAGGCCTATCTCGGGAGCGCCGCGTGAGCCTCAGCGCGAGCCTCCTCGAGGTCGAGCGCTTGTCCGTGGCCTATGGGCGGGTCGAGGCCGTGCGCGAGATCTCCCTCTCCGTTCCGGAGGGGGCGATCGTCACGATCCTCGGGCCGAACGGCGCCGGCAAGACGACGCTGCTCAACGCGCTGATGGGCATTCTGCCGGCTCGCGGCCGCGTGCGCTTCGCGGGGCGCGACCTCGCGATCCGTACGATCGAGGGCCGGGTCGCTGACGGCATGAGCCTCGTCCCCGAGAAGCGCGAGCTCTTCGTGTCGATGACCGTGGAGGACAACCTGCGGCTCGGCGGCTTCCGGCGGCGCGGCACCGCGGCCTTCGACGAGACGCTGCACCGGATGTGGCGCGTCTTCCCGCGCCTGGCCGAGCGCCGCACCCAGCTCGCCGGCACGCTGTCGGGCGGCGAGCGGCAGATGCTCGCCATGGCCCGCGCGCTCATGAGCGGGCCGAAGCTCCTCATGCTCGACGAGCCCTCGCTCGGGCTCGCCCCGCTCATCGTCCGCGAGATCTTCCGCATCGTCGCGGAGCTTCGCGACGCGGGTGTCTCGATCCTCCTCGTCGAGCAGAACGCCCGGGCCGCGCTCGAGCTCGCCGACAGCGGCTACGTCCTCGAGAACGGGGAGGTCGTGCTCCAGGGGCCGGCGGTGGACCTGCGCGGCGACGAGCGCGTCGTCGCGACCTATCTCGGGATCCGGGCGGCCGCGGGCGCCTGAGGTGAGCGATCTCGCGATCCTGATCCGTCCGGAGGATCCGGGCGACGCGGACGCGATCGAGCGGCTGCACGAGCGCGCCTTCGGGCCCGGCCGCTACGCGCGCACGGCCTTCCGGCTGCGCGAGCGCGCGGCGCCCCTGCCCGAGCTTTGCTTCACGGCGCTCGTCGGCACGCTGCTGGTCGGCTCGGTGAAGATGTGCCCGATCGAGATCGGCCCGGGACCGGAGGGCGGACGCCACCCCGCGCTCGCGCTCGGGCCGCTCGCGGTGGAGCCGGCTTTCGAGGGCCGCGGCATCGGGGCCGCGCTCATGGCCCGCGCGCTCGACGCCGCGACGGCGCGCGGCGATACGCTCGTGATCCTGGTGGGGGACGCGCCCTATTACGCCCGCTTCGGCTTCACGCCGGTGCCGCTGGGCAAGCTCGCCATGCCGGGTCCGGTCGATCCGTCCCGGCTCCTGGCGCGCGAGCTCGTGCCGGGTGCGCTGGCGCGAGTCCGCGGCCGGGTCACGGGCCGCCGCTGACCCAGTCAGGCCCGGCGCCGGCGCCCTTCCGCGACCCAGGCGGCGAGAACCATTCCGAGCAGGGCCGCGAGCCCGGCGAATCCGAGCCCGAGCGGAAACACGGACACGCCCCGGATCACGGCGGAGTCGCTCGGCCTGAGCCCGATCCAATCCGCCCCGGCGAGCCGCGTCCCGGACCGCATCACCTGGATCCGCGGCACGGTGACCTGCCCGGCCGTCTCCGAGACGCGGCGGACGGAACCGCCCGTCGCTTCCGTGATCGGCCGCAGGCGTTCCGTGTCGGAGAACACGTCCGCGAGCTCGCGCAGGTTCGCAGGGCCCACGCTCGCGAAGGCGACGAGCTCGCCCGAGCGGAGCGTATGGAGCCCGAGCTCGCCCGCCTCGACCGTCGCGCGATGGAGGCCGGGCTCCGCCTCGGCGAGCGCGAGGGTCGACTGCCGGCCGCTCGGCGCCGCGACCGTCACCGGTCCCGGATCCGGACCCATGGTCTGGCGCTCGACGGTGATGCGCCGGCCGGACGCGGAGGCCCGCAGCGCCTCCTCTTCCAGCGCCGGCTCCTTCATCAGCCAATGGGCGAGCCGGCGCAGGAGGTCGATATGCGGCCCGCCCTCCTGGTAGCCGCGGGCCCAGAGCCAGGCGTGATCCGACAGGAGGAGGGCGACGCGGCCACGCTCCTCGCGGGCGAGGACGAGGAGCGGCTTTCCGTCCGCGCCCGACATGAGGGCCGTCCCGCGACGGAGGTCCGAGCCGATCGTGCGCAGCCATTCGCCCCAGGCCGGAGGGCTCGCTTCCGAGCCCGGAAGGTCGCGCCCGACGGGGTGGCGCGTGCCTTCGCGGGTCAGAAGCGGCTTGAACGGCTGCTCCAGGATCTGCCCGTCGGGCTGCCCGGGCAGGATCGCGGCGAGCCGGGTACGCGCGAGGCTCGCCGTCCCGGCGTATTCGGGCCCGGCCGCGATGAGGAGAGCGCCGCCGTCCCGCACGTAGCGGACGATGTTGTCGAAATAGGTCGAGGGCAGGACGCTCTGGTTCGCGTAGCGGTCGAAGATGATGAGGTCGAATTCCTTGATCTTCTGCTGGAAGAGCTCGCGGGTCGGGAAGGCGATGAGCGAGAGCTCGTTGATCGGCGTGCCGTCCTGCTTCTCGGGCGGGCGCAGGATGGTGAAGTGCACGAGGTCGACGTTGGCGTCCGACTTCAGGAGGTTGCGCCATGTTTGTTTTCCTGAATCGGCCACCCCCGAGACCAGCAGGACG
>JAFAPJ010000035.1 GCA_019247255.1 Methylobacteriaceae bacterium
TGAGAAGCGACTGAAGCGATGGCGTCGGGCCTGGAAAGTCGAGCTGATTGAGGCGGGTAACCCGGATTGGGCGGATTTGTCGGAATCCTTCGTCCCTTGAGCGAACGACGGTCCCGGCTCTCCGCTTCGCTCCGGCCGGGATGACGGGTGGGGATAATGGGCAAGGTCACGGGTTTTCTCGAATACGATCGCCAGGAGCAGAAGTACCAGCTCGCCGGCGACCGCGTTCGCCACTTCCGCGAGTTCACGCTGCCGCTCGACGAGCACGACCTGAAGAAGCAGGCGGCGCGCTGCATGGATTGCGGCATCCCGTTCTGCCATGGCCCGACCGGCTGCCCGGTCCACAACCAGATCCCGGACTGGAACGACCTCGTCTACACGTCCGATTGGGAGGAGGCGGCGCGCAACCTCCATTCGACGAACAACTTCCCCGAATTCACCGGCCGCATCTGCCCCGCGCCCTGCGAGGAGGCCTGCACGCTGAACCTCGAGAACCAGCCGGTCACGATCAAGACGATCGAGCAGGCGATCGCGGACCGCGCCTGGGCGGCGGGCTGGATCACGCCCGAGATCGCGCCGATCCGCACGGGCAAGCGCGTCGCGGTCGTCGGTTCGGGCCCGGCCGGGCTCGCGGCCGCCCAGCAGCTCGCGCGCGTCGGGCACGACGTCGAGGTCTTCGAGCGCGAGCCGAAGGCGGGAGGCCTGCTGCGCTACGGCATCCCCGACTTCAAAATGGAGAAGCATCATATCGACCGCCGGGTCGCCCAGATGGAGGCCGAGGGCGTCGTCTTCCGTTACGGCGTCGAGATCGGCCGGACGCGCCCGCTCGCCTCGCTCGAGGCCGAGTTCGACGCCGTTCTCGTCGCGGGCGGCGCCGAGGTGCCGCGCGACCCGCGGCTGCCCGGCCAGGATTTCGCCGGGGTTCATTTCGCCATGCCCTACCTCGTGCAGCAGAACCGGCGCGTTGGCGGCGAGGACGGCTGGACGGAGGAGCCGATCTACGCGGCCGGCAAGCATGTCGTCGTCATCGGCGGCGGCGACACGGCATCGGATTGCATCGGCACGGCCTTCCGGCAGGGTGCGCTCTCCGTAACCCAGCTCGACATCCGGCCGCGCCCGCCCGAGCGCGAGGACAAGCTCGCGGTCTGGCCCTACTGGCCGACGAAGATGCGCACCTCGTCCTCGCAGGCCGAAGGAGCGGAGCGCGAGTTCCAGGCCGCGACGCTCGGGATCGAGGGCAAGCGGGGCCGGGTCTCGGGCGTCGTCTGCGCCCGCGTCGACGAGCGGAGGCAGCCCGTTCCCGGCACCGAATTCGTGCTCAAGGCCGACCTCGTCTTCCTGGCGATCGGCTTCTCGGGTCCGCTCCCCGAGGGCCTCCTCGCGGAGGGCGGCTTCGCGCGTGACGGGCGCGGCAACGTCCAGGCGGACGAGACCGACTATCGCACCTCGCGCCCGAAGGTCTGGACCGCCGGCGACATGCGCCGCGGCCAGTCGCTCGTGGTCTGGGCGATCCGCGAGGGTCGGCAGGCCGCACGCGCGATCGACATCGCGCTCATGGGCGACAGCCTGCTACCGAGCTGAGCGCAGGGCCGCGAGGAACGTTCCGTCGGCGTAGCCGTCGGGCAGGAGCCCGCGGGAGAGCTGGAAGCGGCGCACCGCCTCGCGCGTCTTCGCGCCGAATTTGCCGTCGGCCGGGCCGTCGTACAGCCCGAACCCGGCGAGGCGGCGATGCACCTCGCGGCGCTCGTCGCCGGTCAAAACCGGCGTGCGCGGCCAGGCTCGCGCCAGCGGACCCCCGCCCGCGATCCGGTCGGCCAGAAGGCCGATCGCGAGCGCGTAGGAATCCGACGTGTTGTAGGCGCGGATCGCCTCCCAGTTCTCGCCGAGCAGGAAGGCCGGGCCCGCGATCCCGGCCGGCAGGAAGAGCCGGCCCTCGCCGTCGCGGGGGAGGGCGCCGCCCTCCGTCGGGACGAGGCCGCGCGCCACCCAATCCGCGAAGGGGCGCGCATGGATCGACAGATCGGCCCCGGGCGGCAACCTGACCTCGACGCCCCAGGGTCGGTCCCGGCGCCAGCCGTTCTCGGCAAGCAGCGTCGCGATCGAGAGGAGCGTGTCCGGCGCTGAGCCCCAGATGTCGCGGTGCCCATCGCCGTCCCCGTCCCGCGCGTAGCGGCGGAAGCTCGACGGCAGGAATTGCGGCTGGCCCATCGCGCCGGCCCAGGAGCCGGTGAGCGCGCCCGGCGCCAGGCCCTCCTCCTCGGCGATCCGGAGCGCGTCCAGGAGCTCGCTCCGGAAGAAATCGCCGCGAAAGCGGATGGCCGCGAGGGTCGCCAGCGATCGGATGGTCGAGAAGCGCCCCGTCGCCTGCCCGAAACCGCTTTCCTGAGCCCAGATCGCCAGCACGATTCCCCGCGGGACGCCGGTCTCGCGCTCGACCCGATCGAGGATCGCCGACCAGCGCCGGGCGAGCTCGCGCCCGCGCACGACCCGGCCATCGGTCACGGCGCCCGTCACATAGACGCCGATGGCCTGGTTGAACTCGGACTGCGCGCGCGTGCGCGCAACGACCGCGGGATCGAGGGTGAAGCCCGCGAAGGCCGCCGTGACCGTCGCGGCCGAGACCCCGGCTCTCTCGGCTTCAGGTCGCAGCTCGTCGATGAAGCGGGCCGGGTCGGGGAGAGGTTCCGCGCAAGCGATCCGGGCGAAGCCGACGAGCAGCGCGAGGACCGCCCCGGCGAGCGGTGCGGAGCCGAGCCTCGGCGCGCGCGACCGGTCGCCCATGCTCGTAACCCCTCGCCGCGTCAGGCCGCGGCCGGCGCCGGTCCGGCGAGATGCTTCTCCCAGGCCAGCGCCGCCTTGACGATCCCCTCGAGGTCGTCGAGCCGGGGACGCCAGCCGAGCTCCGCCCGGATCCGGTCGGCCTTCGCGACGATCGCGGCCGGGTCGCCCGGGCGCCGCGGCGAGACCTGGACCGGGAAGTCGATCCCCGAGACGCGTCTCATGACCTCCACGACCTCGAGCACGGAATAGCCGCGGCCGTAGCCGCAATTCAGCGTCAGGCTCTGGCCGCCCCGGCGCAGGTGGTCGAGCGCGGCGAGATG
>JAFAPJ010000039.1 GCA_019247255.1 Methylobacteriaceae bacterium
GCGACCTCGAAGGTGTCGACCGCCACGGCGCCGCTCTCGCCGGCGCAGAGCCGTCGCCAGCTCGCCTCGACCCCGCTCCCGAGCGGGCTCACCATCCCGAGGCCTGTGACGACCACCCGGCGCATGGTCATCGGCGTGGACCGCCCGAAAATCCGAACGTCAGGCCGAGTTCTTCTCCAGGAACTTGATCGCGTCGCCCACGGTCACGATCGTCTCGGCCGCGTCGTCCGGGATTTCGACGTTGAACTCTTCCTCGAACGCCATGACGAGCTCGACCGTATCGAGGCTGTCCGCGCCGAGATCGTCGATGAAGTTGGCGTTGTCGGTCACCTTCTCGGGCTCGACGCCGAGGTGCTCGACAACGATCTTCTTCACGCGGTCAGCAATGTCGCTCATCAACCGTTCCTCGTCTCAGATCCACCGGCGCCGTGCCGGCGCATGAGGGTGAACCTCGCGCCGCGACCGCCTTCGCCCCGAATGGTGCGCCGTGCAAAGCCGTATTTTCCAGCCCGGTCAAGCCCTGGGTCAGGCGGCGCAGCCGCCCGTCCGCGAGCCGCGGGGACGGTCAGACCATCGCCATGCCGCCGTTGATGTGGAGCGTGTGCCCGGTCACGTAAGCCGCCTCGTCGGAGGCAAGAAAGACGACCGCGGCCGCGACCTCCCGGCCCTCGCCGAGCCGCCCCGCCGGCACGGAGCCGAGGATCGCCGCGCGCTGGTTCTCGTTGAGCCCGTCCGTCATCGGGGACGCGATGAAGCCCGGCGCCACGCAATTGACCGTGATGCCCCGGCTCGCGACCTCGGCGGCGAGCGCCTTCGTCATGCCGACGAGCCCGGCCTTCGCGGCCGCGTAGTTCACCTGGCCGGCATTGCCCGTCGTGCCGACGACCGAGCCGACATTCACGATCCGGCCGCGCCGACGCCGCATCATGCCCTTCACGGCCGCCCGCGAAAGCCGGAAGGCGGCCGTGAGATTGACGCCGAGCACCGCCTCCCACTCCTCGTCCTTCATCCTGAGAAGGAGGTTGTCGCGGGTGATGCCGGCATTGTTGACCAGGATGTCCAACCCGCCGAGAGCCGACTCGGCGCCGGGCAGGAGCGCCTCCACGGATTCCTTGCTCGCGAGGTCGGCCGGGACGATCGCCACGCGGTCACCGCCGAGCTCGGCCGCGAGCGCGTCGAGCGCCTCGCGCCGGGTCCCGGAGATCGCGACGCTCGCGCCGCACGCATGGAGGGCGCGCGCGATTGCGCCGCCGATGCCTCCCGTCGCGCCCGTGACGAGCGCCTTGCGGTCCGTGAGGTCGAACATCTCAAGCCTCCGCGAGCGCCGCGCGCAGCGCATCGAGGTCGGCCGGCGCCCCGACCGACAGGTGCCGGGCGCCCGGCGCGATCCGTTTTCCGAGGCCGGACAGGACCTTGCCGGCACCGATCTCGATAAAGGTCGCGGTTCCGGCCCCGGCCATCGCGGCGACGCATTCTCGCCAACGAACCGTTCCGGTGACCTGGCGCACGAGCGCGTCAACGATGGCGGCCGTCTCCTGCAGAGGCGCCGCCTCGACGTTCGCCACGACCGGCACGGCCGGCGGGGCGACCCGGACCGTCCCGAGCGCCTCGCGCATGGCGTCGGCGGCGGGCGCCATCAGGGCGCAATGGAACGGCGCGGAGACCGGCAGCATCACGGAGCGGCGGGCGCCGCGCTCACCGGCGAGCGCGACCGCGCGGCCGACCGCTGCCGCATGGCCCGAGACCACGACCTGTCCGGGGCCGTTGTCGTTGGCGACTTCGCAGACCTCGCCGGCCGCCGCGTCGTGGGCGACCTGACGCGCCGCCTCGAGGTCGAGCCCGAGGAGGGCCGCCATGGCGCCCTCGCCGACCGGCACCGCCTTCTGCATGGCGTTGCCGCGAATGCGCAGGAGCCGCGCCGTGTCGGCGAGGGCGAGCGCGCCCGCGACCGTCAGCGCGGAATATTCACCGAGGGAATGGCCGGCGACGAAGGCCGCGCGATCGAGCCCGATCCCGGCCTCGGCCGCCACGACCCTGGCGGCCGCGACCGAGACGGCCATCAAGGCCGGCTGCGCATTCGCGGTGAGCGCCAGCTCCTCCGGCGAACCCTCCCACATGAGCCCGGACAGCTTCTCGCCCAGAGCCTCGTCGACCTCGGCGAAGACGTCGCGCGCGACCGGGAAGGCGTCTGCGAGCGCCTTGCCCATGCCCACGGCCTGGCTGCCCTGCCCGGGGCATACGAACGCGATCATTCGGATCCTTCGACCGGTCTTCGAGGGCGAGGTCGCGCGAGCCTTCCGGGAAGTCAAGGTAAGGAACCTTGCGGCCGCGCTTAGGGTTGCCTCGTGTCCGGCCCGTCCGGCCGGCACGGAGTGCATCGTCATGATCGGATCACGGCGAATCGCGGGTCTCGGCCTCGCGGCGGCTGCGGGCCTTCTCATCTCCGCAGCGACCGTGCAGACGGCCGACGCACGCGGCTTCGGGGGCGGCGGTTTCCGCGGCGGCGGATTCGGCGGTTTTCGCGGCGGCGGGTTCGGGGGTTACCGGGGTGTCTTCGCGGGATACCGCGGCGGCTTCGGCGGCTATCGGGGCGGCTTCTACGGCGGCCGGGGCTACGGGTACGGCTATGGCGGCCGGGGCTACGGATACGGCCGGGGCTACGGGTACGCCGGGATCGGGCTCGCCAGCGGCCTCGCGCTCGGCGCCCTCGCCTACCCGTATTACGGCTATGGCGACGGGTATTACGGCGGCGGATACTACGGCGGCGGATATGACGGGGCCGGTTACGCCGGCTATTACGGCCATGGCTATTACGGTCGCGGTTATGCTCCCGCGGCCTATGGCTACGGCGACGGCGGCGATTGCTATTACGTGCCCCGGCGGGTGTACGGTCCCTATGGCTACACGTACACGCGGGTGACCGTCTGCGAGTGAGCCCGCCAGCGGCGCGATGCCCGCGGGTCTCGCGGTTCCTTGCCTCGACGGATCGTTTCGGCTAGGAAGCTTGCTTCCCTGAGATCAGCCGTCGAGGAGCCGCCGGATGGCGCGCGTCACCGTTGAGGATTGCATCGACAAGGTCGAGAACCGGTTCGAGCTGGTGCTCCTCGCGGCGCATCGCGCCCGCCTGATCTCGTCCGGCTCGCCCCTGCTCGTCGCCCGCGACCGCGACAAGAACCCGGTGGTCGCCTTGCGCGAGATCGCGGACGAGGCGATCCAGCCGGACGACCTCAAGGAGCAGCTGATCCACTCGCTCCAGCGCTACGTCGAGGTCGACGAGCCGGACGCCGAGACGGTGCCGCTCCTCGGGGGCACGGCCGCGGCGCCGGTCTCCGCCGGCGGGGACGACACGGACGTCCAGTTCGACAAGATGAGCGAGGAGGATCTCCTTCGGGGTCTCGAGGGCCTGGTGCCGCCGGCCGAGACCGACGACGACGAGTGACGGGCCGCGCGCCGGCCCTCGCGCTCGATCCGAAACCCGGCCTGACGGCCGGGTTTTTTGTTGCCGCACCCGGTGCGGGCCGCCATATCGCCTGGAGGTCCGCCGAACGGGAGAGCGTCGCCGGAAGATGATGCGCCAATACGAGCTCGTGG
>JAFAPJ010000424.1 GCA_019247255.1 Methylobacteriaceae bacterium
CTCGCGGTCTGCGCGCTCACGACGCGCGGAGCCTCCGCAGCGAGGGTGAAGGCCACGCGCCCCAGAGCTCGGGCCTAGGTCGGCCCCTTGGCTCCCTGCGTCTCGAGGAGGAAGGCGTCGCGGAATCGGGCAAGCTCGGTCTCGGCAACGTCGGAGACGGCGACGAACCGAAGCCCCCCGTCCCGCCAGGCGAGCACGCTATAGCCGTCCCGACCCGAGAGGTCTCGCCGCTCGACCGCATCGGGCCAGACGAACAGGTTGATGACGTGGCCGCGCCGCCGATACACGATCGCGGCGGCCGCCCGGCCCGCGAGGTAGTCGACCCGTCCGCCGACGAGGGGGAAGCCGGCTGTCGTGAGGTCGACCACGGGCGGCGAGAAATCGATCTTTCCTCCGAACCACGGCTTGACCGTGTGCTGGTCCGAGGTCGCGACGTCGGTCAGGTGGTCCACGAGGAGCGAGCGGACGTGATCGGCGACGAGCTCCTGCTCGAGCAGCGCGTCGCGGGTCGGGGCCGAGAGCGTCAGGAACAAGGCGGCCGCAAGGGCCGCGGCCGAGGGGATCCACCCCCAGCGTCCCGCGATCTCGGACACCCGTCTCGCCCAGTGCCGCCCCGTCGCGGCACGACCTGTTCGCACTTCGCGGGCCAACGCCTCGAGGATCTGGACGCGCACGTGCTCCGGCGCGCGCCAGCGCAGGCCCTCCTGGCTCAGGACGTCGCTCGTGCCGCGGATCGCCGCGATCTCCGCCGTGCAGCGGGAGCATTCCGCGAGATGTCGCTCGAGCTGCCGCGCATGGACCGCGTCGAGCTCGCCATCCGTGAGCGCGTGCAGAAGCGTCCGGTCCTCGGGGCAACTCCCGCCGTTGGCGCCGATCATGGCGCGCCTCCCCGCTCGACCCGTCGCCAGGCTTGAGCGAACACGGCGCGCGCCCGCGCGAGCCGCGACATCACCGTCCCGATCGGAAGGCGGGCGACCTCCGCGATCTCGCGGTAGGAGAGCTCCTCCATCTCGCGGAGCACCAGGACCTCGCGCAGGGGCTCCGCCAGGCTCGCGAGCACGGCCCGCACGCGGTCCACCTCGCTCTGCCGAATGAGCAGGGTCTCGGGGGTGTCCTCCTCCGACGCGACCGCGGCGGCCGCCTCGATCTCGTCGTCCTCTCCGGGGACCTCAACGGCTTGCACGCGGCCTCGGGCGAGCTGCCAGTCGCGGTGGCAGTTCCGCACGATAGAGAACAGCCAGGCGCGCACGTCCCCGCCCCGATAGCCGCCCTGGAACCGGAAGGCGCGGAGAAACGCCTCCTGGACGATGTCGTGGGCGGCGTCCGGATCGCGGGACAGGTAGCGCGCGAAGCTGTGGCGGCATCGAGCTGCGGCAGCATCTCCTGCCTGAAGCGCGCGAGCGACGCCTCGCCCGGCGCGCCCTCATGCGCGAGCGGCGCGGCCTGATCCGACCGCGCCGGCTGGAGCCAGCGCCGGAAGCCCGCGAAGGGCGCGAATCCCCGCGGTCTGGCCGGGAGGCCGAAGCCCATCCCGTCGATCACGCCGTGCGATAGCATCGTCCTGCCGTTCCTCGATCCTGCCGGCCTCCCAGGCGAAGACTGGCCGGACGGCGCGTTTATTCCCCCGGTCCGCGCGAAGATCGCCGGAATAAATCTGTCGGACCCGCGGTCTCCCCCGATGCGGCGCCTTTCGGCCCCGACCCGAGGCGAGGAGACGATCATGGTGACACATTCGCGACGCGGCGCCGTCCTCTCCCTGGCGGCGGCCGGAGCGGCGCTCGGGCTTGCCCGACCGCTCGCCTTCATCCCGCCCGCTCTCGCGGCGGCGCCGCTCGAGCCGACGGTCGGCTTCCACCGCTTCAAGGTCGGGGAGGTCGAGGTCACGGCCGTCTATGACGGCATCTGGCGCAAGCCGCACGACCCGGCCTTCATCCAGAACGCGACGGTCGAGGAGACCAAGGAGGCGCTCGCTGAGGCCGGTCTCACGACGGATTTCATGCCCATTCCGCTCACCGTCTTCGTGCTGCGCATCGGACGGCGCGTCATCCTGTGCGACGCGGGATCCGGCGTCGGCCAGTGGCAGGCGAACGCCACCCACCTGCCGGCCAACATGAAGGCCGCCGGGATCGACCGCGCCGAGATCGGCACGATCCTCGTCTCGCATTTTCACCCGGACCACGTCTGGGGATTGATGGAGCGGGGCACGAACGCGCCCGTGTTCCCGAACGCCGAGCTCGTCGTCCACGCGGCCGAGCATCGCTGGTGGACGGCGCCGGGTCGGGTCGAGACGCTGCCCGAAGGGCGTCGCGCGGCGGGCCGGCGGATCGCCGAGAACTTCCCTGGCTGGACGAACTGGCGGCTGGCCGAGGACGGCCAGGAGGTCGCGCCGGGCGTGCGGCTCGTCGCGGCGCCCGGCCACACGCCGGGCCATGCGGCCTACCTCCTCGGCTCGGGGCCGGATCAGCTGATGATCTCGGCCGACACGATGTACGTGCCGGCGCTCCTCGCGCCCCATCCCGAATGGCGGGGCGCCTACGACCAGGACGCGGCGCAGGCGGTCGAGACGCGCCGCAAGCTCGTCGACCGGGTCATCGCCGACCGCATCGCGATCTGCGGATCGCATTTCCCGTTCCCGGGCACCGGGACGATCCGGCACGACGGCGGCGCCTACGCCTTCGTGCCGACCAGCGTCGCGTGACGCTCTGAGAGAAGGGACAGAACCATGAAGCGGACGATCCTCATCGCGGCGCTCGGCCTCGGCCTTGCGCTCGGCGGCCCCGCGCGCGCCGTCGACAACATGGAAACGGGCGGCGCCGTGGACCTCGCCTCGGTGCGCGGCAAGATCGCGGCCCGCAACTACCCGGCCGCGCTGCAGGAGCTGCGCGACCTCGCCGAGGATAATCAGGACGCGAACGTCTACAATCTTCTGGGCTTCACGCTGCGCAAGACAGGCGATGTCCGGACGTCGCTCTCGTATTACACCAAGGCTCTGGAACTCGACCCGAAGCACAAGGCCGCCCGCGAATACTTGGGCGAGCTCTTCGTGGAGACGGGCGACCTGGCGAAGGCCCGCGAGCAGCTCGCCATCCTGGCGCAGCTCTGCCCGTCCGGGTGCGAGGAGCGGGCCGACCTGGAACAGGCGATCGCCGCGAAGGCGAACTGACCCTTAGCCCGGGCGGGCGCTCGCGCCCGCCCTTCCGCGTGGAGATGCCCGATGAACCGCGACGTGTTGATCCCGCGTGCGGCCCGAGCGCCCGGGGCGCTCGTCGCCCGGCTGCTCCTATCGGGGCTGTTCCTGCAGGAGGGAGCGCTCCTCGCCGCCCATCCAGACGCGGCGCTCGACGCGATGGGCCGGCTCGGCGTGCCCCATCCGCTCGGGGCAGCGGCGATCGCCCTGCAGGTCGGCGGCGGCGTCGCGGTCGCGTTCGGCCTCGGAACGCGGGTCGCCGCCGGAGCGCTCGGCCTGTTCTGCCTCGCGACCGCCGCGCTGTTTCACACGCGCTTCGCGGTCCGGAACGAGCTCCTGCATTTCGAGAAGGATCTGGCCCTCGCGGGCGGGCTCTTCCTTCTCGCCCTTCACGGAGGCGGGGCGCTGTCGCTCGACCGGCTCCTGCGAGCACGAGGAGCTCGAGCCGCCGGCCCGCGCTCTGCAGCAGCCTGCGAGCCGACGCTGGCCGTCCCGGATCCGCCGCCCATCACCGGTTCGTCCTGATCCATGGTCCGCGCACGGACGACGCGAGCAGGCACAGCGAGGCGGCGAGCAGAACCAGGTCTTTCAGCAGGAACTGGCCCGGAGCGGCCGAGATCGCCGGGAAGCCGCCGGCGGTCGGCTCGGCGACGCCTGGCGTCGTGAGGAAGAAGGTCAGCGTAGTGAGGTAGGTTGCGGCCGACATCGCGGCGCCGAGCGCCGAGAACGCGGGCCGGAACGCCCCGAGCGCGAGCGCGGCGGCCGTCGAGAGCTCGATCACTCCCACGAAGCGGCTCGCGCCCTGGACGCCGAACGCGGCGTGCAACCAGCTCATGAAAGGGCTGTTAGCGATGAAGGGCGCGATGCCGTTCGCCTCGTAGGCGGTGAATTTCATCCCGCCGAACCAGGCGAAGATCACGACGAGCGACCAGCGCAGGAGCGCAAGCTCGGGGGTCCTCCGCTCTGCGACCGTGAGCGCCGGTTCTGCGGCGGGATCAATGAGGTCGATATGGGGCATCCGGTGGGTCCTGACGGTGATCGGGTTGGCACCGGACCGATATGGACCCCCGGCGCCCCCACCGGGTGCCGAGAACGATGCCGATCGTCCCGAAGCAGGGGACCGGCGCGATCAGCCTCTACGCGTCGGCGGCCGGCGCGTTGCCCTGCGAACCCGCCGGCTCGCCGAGGCTCGCGACGATCCCGTCCAGGCGGTCCCCGGCCGCGAACGGGATGCCGCGCAGACCCGCGGCCTGCGCCGCCCCCATGTCGCTCTCCTTGTCGCCCACCATGAAGCTGCGGGCGACGTCGACCGGCCATGCGGCGAGGAGATCGCGGATCATGCCGGCGCCGGGCTTCCGGCGGTCGCATGCCGTGGCGTAGCCCGGGACGACCCCGTCCGGGTGGTGCGGGCAGTAGCGAAACTCGTCGACATGCGCGCCCGCGGCCGCGAGCTCCTGCGCCATCCGGTCGTGCAGGGCCCGGACGTCGTCCTCTCCGTAGAAGCCGCGCGCGACGCCCGCCTGGTTCGTCACGACGAACACGTAATAGCCGAGGTCGTTCAGCTTCCGCACACCCTCGACGGCGCCCGGCAGCCAATGGAAGCGATCCCAGCTGCCGACATAGCCGAGATCGTCGTTCAGGACGCCGTCGCGGTCCAGGAAGGCCGCAGGCCGCCGCATCCTCGCCGGGATGCTGCGCTGCGCGTCCGCGTAGGATTCGGGAACGCCGATATCGATGAAGAAGCCGTCATAGACATGCCCCCCGAGGCGACCCGCGCGAGCGAGCGCCGGCAGCACGTCGCCCTCCAGCGACGCGACGGGGCCGATCGCATCAACGACGGCCCGCGACATCACGTAGACGCCGCCGTTGACGAGGTTGGACGACGG
>JAFAPJ010000073.1 GCA_019247255.1 Methylobacteriaceae bacterium
GCGCGAACTCTCGAGCCGGACGAAGCGCTCGAGCACGTGCTCGCGCTCGCTCTCCGGAATGCCCGGCCCCCTGTCCGCGACGGTCACGAGGACCTCGCCCCCTTGCCGAGAAGCCGCGACCGTCACGGCGCCGCCCTCCCCCTCCCCGGTGCCGTGCTTGATGGCGTTGTCGACGAGGTTCGCGACGGCCTGGCCCAGAAGCTCGCGGCTGCCCTGCGCCGTGAGTCCGCTCTCCGCGGCGACCGCCAGCGACAGGCCGGCCTCCTCGGCCGTCGGCTCGTAGAGCTCCGCGACCCCCTTCGCGACCTCGGCGAGGTCGATCGGCGCCATCGCGACCTCGCCGTGGCCGGCCTCGAGCTTCGCGATCGTGAGGAGCGCGTTGAAGATGCGGATGAGGTTGTCCGAATCCTCGATCACCCCTTCGAGCGCCGCCTTCAGCTCGCCCGGCTCGCCGCCGCCGTCGAGCGCCGCGGCGGCTCGGTTGCGCAGGCGCGTCAGCGGGGTCTTCAGGTCATGCGCGATCGCGTTCGACACCTCGCCGAGCCCGGTCATGAGCTCGCCGATCCGGTCGAGCATGGCGTTGAGGTTGAGCGCGAGCCGGTCGAGTTCGTCCCCAGTGCCCGAGATCTGGAGGCGGCCCGTGAGGTCGCCCGTCATGATGGTCGCCGTCGTCCCGGTCATGTCGTCGACGCGCTTCAGGACGCGCTTCGTGACGAACCAGCCGCCGAGGCAGCCGAGCACGCCGACGAGAAGCAGCGACAGGCCGAAGGCGCGGCCGACGATCTGCCGGATGCGCCCGCGTTCCTCGACGTCGCGGCCGACGAGGAGCCGGAAGCCGCCCGGGAGGACGAACACGCGCACGATCGCATAATGGTCGCGCGCTTCGTCCTCCGTCCGCCCGTAGCGGATCTCGCGCTGTCCGGGCTCGTCAAGCGTTCCGGGCGGCAGCGAGCCGACATTGCCGGCGATGCGCTCGCCCTGGAAGTTCGTCACGAGGTAGAGCGAGGCGCCGGGCTGGCGGGCGCGCCGGTCGACGATCGCGACGAGGCGCCGGATGCCGGCCGTGCGGTACTGGTCGGCGAGGCCCGCGATCTCGGCCTCGATCGTCTCGATGATCTGCCCGTCGAGCACCCGCGACGCATTCCAGGCGACGTAGCCCAGAATCAGGAAGGCGAAGATCGCGAAGACGAGCAGGTAGGCGAGCGACAGCTTGAACGCGGTCGTCCGAACGAGCTTCGGGAAGAAGCTACCGCGCGCCGTCACGGACCATGTAGCCGGCCCCACGGACCGTGTGAATGAGCGGGCGGTCATGACCCTTGTCGATCTTGGCGCGCAGGCGCGAGACGTGGACGTCGATCACGTTCGTCTGCGGATCGAAATGATAGTCCCAGACGTGCTCGAGAAGCATCGTCCTGGTCACGACCTGACCGGCATGGCGCACGAGATATTCGAGAAGCCGGAACTCCCGCGGCTGGAGCGGGATGTCTTGCCCGGCGCGGGTGACGCGATGGGAGAGGCGGTCGAGCACGAGGTCGCCGACCGTGAAGCTCGTGGCTTCGCCGCCCCGGGTGCCCGAGCCGCGCCGGGCCAGAACCTCCGCGCGGGCGAGGAGCTCGGAGAAGGCGTAGGGCTTCGTGAGGTAGTCGTCCCCGCCGGCGCGCAGGCCCTTCACGCGGTCGTCGACCTGACCCAGCGCCGACAGGATGAGAACCGGCGTGTCCACCTTCTGCTCGCGGAGCGAGCGGATCAGCGACAGCCCGTCAAGCTTCGGCAGCATGCGGTCGACGACCACGAGGTCGTAATCGCCGTCGCGGGCCATGGCGTAGCCGTCGAGGCCGTCATGGGCCTGGTCGGCCGCATGGCCCGCCTCGCGGAACGCTTTCGCGACGTAGGCAGAACCTTCGCGATCATCTTCGATGATGAGGATGCGCATGTCGGCCATGTAGCGCGTCCGAAGGGAGTGCGGCAGGCCGGACCGAAATCCGACCTGCCGCGACGAGGCGCAGGGCTGGCGGGGGGCGACGATGCAGCACCGCGTCTCGCGCCGAGCACCGAGTTTAACCGGTTGGGGCATCCGGCGGCGGCGCATCAGCTGTCAGACGAGGTGTAGCGAGTGACGGCTTACGGCCGCCCGTCTCCGGCATGACCTTTTCGTAAGGTTGGCGGGACGGGCCCGCCCGCGTCAAACCAGCCGCTCGATGCCGGAGAGGATCGCCCAGACGAAGCCGAAGCTCAGCGCGAGCCCGGCCGCGCCCACGAGGAAGCCCGCGCAGATCAGGATCCCGTCCCGCTCGACGAGCCCGAGCCCGACGAGGCACACCGCGATGCCGAGCGGGATCTGCCCGATCACCGGCGCCGCCACGAGGAGCCCGATCGCGAACAGGATCAGGAGGAAGCCGATCATCCGGAGCGCGACGTCACTGCCGAGGAACGTCATGCGCGGACGCGACATGCGCTCGAGGCGCTGCAGCACGGGAAGAGCGCGCGCGACCGCCCGGTCGACGGCGTCCTTGGGGATCGAGCGCCGCAGCAGCGCGCGCGGCAGCCAGGGCGTCGCCCAGCCTGCCGCGATCTGGGCGGCGACGAGGGCGAGCAGAAGGCCGCAGACGAGGGGGATCGGCGGCGGCATGGGGAGGCAGTTCGGCAAGCCGAGCAGCACCACGAGCAGCGCGAAGGCGCGGCCCCGCAGGATGCCGACGATGTCGGCCACGCTCAGCCGGTCGCCGCTGCTTCGGGCGAGCGACGACAGCACACCCGAGATGCGGGCTTCAGAATACAAGAGGCAGTCTTTTGCGGATCAGGTCGCGGGTTCTCTAGCCGACCCGGACCGTCCGGCCAAGCGCGGCTCTCCCGAGCGATGGCCGGGCCCACCTTCTGGCCCAAGGCTCCGAAAGCTGGGCGGGACGGGGACGACGTCCCGCCCCGGGAAGGTCGTGCGTCTAGTGGAGAGTCATCACGCCGTTCACGGTGCGAAACTCCGCGGGCTTGATCAGACCCGAATGCGCGACCGTGACCGAGTGCAGCCGACCCTCGATCTCCCGTTCCCAGAAGTCGAGAAACTTGCGCAGCACCGGAAATTTGGGTGCCAGATCGTATTGCTGCCAGATGAATGTCTGCAGGAGATTGGGATGGTCGGGAAGACCGTAGAGGATGTTGGCGGTGGTTAGCCCGTAACCTTCCATCTGCCGGGCGAAATCATGGGAGACCATGTCACCTCCTATCTGCGACCCAACGTACCTGCCTCGTCATCGTTCCGTCGCAACGGCCCAGTCTCAAGCAGAAAAAGTGTCCTTTCAGTTAAAACTTTCGGCGGTTGTAGCAATCGGGGAGCGTGAGTGCTAAAACGCGCCGCGCGGGCATGTAGAGCCGGACAGCCCGCCGGGGCTCTTCTCGCGCTTACTTCGAAGCGGCTGAAACCTCGGGCCGATGCGAGCGGGCCAGGGGGCCGAGCGGAGGAGCGGGCGCGAGGCCCGCGCCTGCCGAACACCCACGTGACAGCGAGCCGCATCGCGACCTATGGTTGGGAGCGATCCTTGTCGGGTGGCATGTCCTGCGCATGCACGTTGCGTTCCGGCTCATTCTGCTCGCTCTGACGGCGTTCGCCGGAGCCCTGCCCGGCCTCGCGGCGAGCTGGGACGAGGACCTGTTCCTGCGTCCCGAGGACCTGCGGACCGTGCTCTTCGGCAGCCTCGACGCGGGCCGTTCCGTGTTCGTCAGCGCGGGCGCGAAGCAGAGCCTCACGGGTCCGCTCGACCGGCCCGGTTTCCTGGCGCTCGAGACGAGCGGCTACGGCGTCAATCCGGAGCGTTTCCGTCAGGGCCCCTTCTCGCTGCCGGCGAGCCGGATGACGCAGGAGAACGCGCTCCTCGCCGGCTTTCAATGGACGCGGGACGTCTATCTCGCGATCTTCGCGGGTCCCGAGGTCAGCCATCAGCAGCTCACGGTCGCGAGCCGCGTGTACCGATGGTCGCAGCCGCGGATCGGGTTGCGGGGGCAGGCCGAGCTCTGGTGGAACGCAAGCCCCGACGTCGCGGTCATGGGATCGACGACCGGCTCGACCGCGCGAGGCAGCCTGTGGGCCCGGGCGGCCGCGGGATACCTCGTCGCGGGCGCCGCCTATCTCGGCCCCGAGCTGACGGTCTACACGGCGCCGCGCTATCTCGAGCTGCGCTACGGGGCGCATCTCACAGGTTACCGGCTCGGCATCCTGAACCTGCGGCTCTCGGGCGGCGTGCTGCAGGCGGACGACCGCCGGGGCGTGTCGCCCTATCTCGGCCTGTCCGGCTGGATCAGGATGTAGGCTCGTCCGGTCCCGCGCTCAGCGACAGATCCACCTCGATCGGGTCCTCGTCGTCGCAAGGCAAGGCGTCGTCGCGGGGGACGGGGATGTCGATGCGGAGCCCCGGCCGCTTCTCCACGAGGCCGAGGCCGAGAAGCTCGTCGAGCCCCGGCAGGTCGGTCACGGCGCCGAGCCCGAAATGGTCGAGGAAACGCGGCGTCGTCCCGTAGGTGACCGGGCGGCCCGGCGAGCGACGGCGCCCGCGCATGCGCAC
>JAFAPJ010000078.1 GCA_019247255.1 Methylobacteriaceae bacterium
GCCGCGATCCCGACGAGGGTCGCGAGCGCGAGGATGGGCGGCGCCGCGACGAGGGCGCCGCTCGCGAGCCACATCGACACGAGGCCGGTTCCGGCCGCGCCGACCGCCGCGATCTCCCCGAAGGCGAGGTTGATGCGCCCGACGAGCCCGAAGACGAGCGCGTAGGCGGCGGCGAGAAGCCCGTAGATCGCGACCCGGGGGAGCGACCCGAGGCCGAGCTGCAGCCCGAAGGCGAGCGGGCCCGGCAGGCGGGGCAGGGCGGTCCGCTCCGCCGGCGGCGGTCCCGGATCGGCGAGCGTCGCCTCCGGCGCGTCCAAGTAGTAGCGCCGGAGGAGATAGAGCGAGGCGCCGGACACGGGGCCGTGCTCCGTGTCGATCGCGACGAGGTCCGATTTGCCGGCCTGCAAGCCGCTCGCCGCGAAGCGGCACACGACCCGCCCGGCCCGGAGGGGCGAGCCCGCCCGGTACTCGACCCGCACGCTCCCAGGCTCGAGATCGGGCATGATCCGCGAGATCGCGAGCGCGGTCCGGTCCGGTGCGAGCGCCGGCACGGCCATCCGGCAGAGCCGCGCCTGCTCCGCGTCGAGCTCCCGGCCGCACCCCGCGAGGGCGAGGAGGCCGACGAGCCAGCCGACGCGGAGGTAGCGGAGACGAGCCCGTCTCACGTCAGTCCCGGTGCGGCCGAAGCTTGGAACCGTAGTTGATCGGCAAAGCGAAACGGCCGCGAGCGGTCAGCTCCGTTTGCGCTGCAATCTTTGGCACGAGGCGGATCAATCGCGCGGCCGTCTCGGGAACCGCGAATTTGCGCCAGGCACCGTCGAGATAGAAAAAGACGACATCCGCGCTATCGAGGGCCGCGCGTTCGTGAGGACGAGTGCGTGTACCGAGATCCTTGGTGAGGACGGCCCAACCGCCTTCCTTGTGAAGCGCTCGGATAAAGTCGACGTCGGAGATCGTGCGCGGGAATTTTGCCTGGAGTGCCACGATGTGGTGCTCGGGGTAGAGCAACTGCAGCGCTTCAGCGATGGCGTAGGACAGATTGTGATCGAGAAGCAGCCTCAAGCGGCCAGGCGTCGCTCGAAGGCGAGCGCCGACTTGATAGCGGACAACGGGCAATCGTAGAGGCGAGACACGCGCTCGAGCGAGCCTTCGATGATGACGGCGTCGCGGATCACCTCTGTCGGAACGCCGGCCTCCGAGAGCACGGGTCGCCCGAACGAACGACCGGGATCAACGACGACCGAACGGTCGGCTTGGCCGAGCGGATACCAGCGCGAGACATGATCCGCGTCGAATTCCAGGTCCTTCAAGCTCGGCGCGACGACCGCTTGGAAGACGCGCTGCCGACGACGGAGATCGATCAGCTCGGCGTCCGCGACCCGACCTGTGGTCTCCAGAAAGATCGTGCGTCCATCGGTGCGGAAGCGACGGGTCGAGAATGGGCGCGGATCATCGACTTCTTCGGATGCGGCTTTCAGGCAGGCCCGGATCGCTCGTAGGCTCAGGCCCAGATCACGGAACGCCTTGACGAAGCGCAGCTCGACCAGGTCTCGGAAGCTTACCTCGACCGGCCCATCGTCATTTGCGTAGTCGGGTACCCACAAAGGGGGCGCGTCATGCAGCTCGCCCCCGGCCTGATAGGAATAGCCCTGGACCCATCGGGACAGAGTTCGCCGGGATATCGCTTTCGTCAGCGGGACGGGCTCGCGACGTTGATAGTTGACGAGCCGCACCGCCGTGGGCGCATCGTACACGCCCTGACCGAAGATCGGAGAGATCGACCGCTCGTGACTCATCGGGCGCGATGAGACGAGCATCCCGCTTGCCGTCAAGTCAGCCCCGCGACCGGAGGCGCTCCGCGACCCGGGGCGCGAAATAGGTCAGGACGCCGTCGGCGCCCGCCCGCTTGAAGGCGAGCAGGCTCTCCAGCATCGCGCGCTCGCGGTCGATCCAGCCGCGCTCCGCCGCAGCCTCGATCATCGCGTATTCCCCGGACACCTGGTAGGCGAAGGTCGGCACCGCGAACTCGTCCTTCACCCGGCGGATCACGTCGAGATAGGGGAGGCCCGGCTTCACCATCACCATGTCGGCGCCCTCCTCGAGGTCGAGCGCGACCTCGCGCAGCGCCTCCGCGCCGTTCGCCGGGTCCATCTGGTAGGTCATCTTGTCGCCGACAAGCGTCGTGCCGAGCGCGTCCCGGAACGGCCCGTAGAAGGCGGAGGCGTATTTCGCCGCGTAGGCCATGATCTGGACGTCGGGGAAGCCCGCGCGGTCGAGCCCGTCGCGGATCGCGCCGACGCGCCCGTCCATCATGTCGGAGGGCGCGATGATGTCGGAGCCGGCCTGCGCCTGGTTCAAGGCCTGCTCGACCAGGATCGCGACCGTCTCGTCGTTCAGGATGCGGCCAGCCTCGTCCATGAGCCCGTCATGGCCGTGGCTCGTATAGGGGTCGAGCGCGACGTCCGTGATGATCCCGATCTCGGGCACGGCCGCCTTCACGGCCCGGACGGCCCGGCAGACGAGGTTCTGCGCGTTCAACGCCTCCGAGCCGCGCGGGTCGCGCAAAGCCGGGTCCGTGTAAGGGAAGAGGCCGATCGCCGGGATCGCGAGCGCGGCCGCGCGCTCGGCCTCGCGCACGACCTCGTCGACCGAGAGCCGCTCGACGCCCGGCATAGCGGCGATCGGCACGCGCCGGTTGACCCCGTCCACGAGGAAGAGCGGCCAGATGAGGTCGTTGGCGGTGAGAACGTTCTCCCGCACGAGGCGGCGGGCCCAGTCGCTCTTGCGGTTGCGGCGCGGACGGTTGCGCAGGGGTAGGCCCGGCGCTTCGGCGCTGTCGCGCGCGATCTCGCGGATGGCCGGCCGCTCGAGCGACCTCAGATTGGCGGACATGCCCCCTCCCGGGGTCTCGTGATGGTTGGCCCGTCACCTTCGAACGGTTCCAAGGCGTTGTCGAGGGGCGCAGGCGCGCAGGGCGCGACCGCGGGCGTGGCGTGGTTACGCGCGGCCGGGCCAGCGCGCCGGGGACGGAGAAGGTCGGCGGCGGACCGGGCGCGACGAGCACCCTCGCGGACGCTTGAGGGGCGGACCGGAAAGCAGCGCCCGCGCGGTCTGGAGATTCGCGACCGCCTCGGCGAGCCGCGCGATCTCGACCCGCTCGGCCGCCTCGCAGGTCGCGATGGCGGTACCGGCCTCCCGCAAGCTCGCCTCGATCGTGCGCGAGCGACGGACGGCATGTCCCGGCCGCCCGCCCGGCCATTGATGCGCGGCCCGGGGCGCGTAAGGGGGCCGCTCCCAGCCGCACACATTGGCCCAGCGGATGACCGTCCCGGGGCTCACGCCCGTCTGCCGGGCGATCTCGCGGGCGACGAGGATCGTCGTTTCCCAGAGGCGGCGGACCCGCGCGACGGTCTCCTCGGCATGCGGACGCCCGTGCCGCGGGCCGCGCGCGACCGGGACGAGCCCGAGCGTCGCGGCCGGGCGGAAGATCCAGACATCGCTCATCGCCGGCTCCCGCGTCAGAACGGCGTCTTGGCGTTGGCCCGGCGCCCCAGGCGTCCGGCCGTCTCGCGCAGGCTCTCGGCGAGCTGCCGGTCGCGCCGCGATCGCGGGGCTCCACCGGATTCGGCGGCGCTGCGCTCGGCCAGCGCCCGCTCCGCGAGAGCCTCCGCGCGCCGCGCCAGCGCGCGCAGGCGCCGCGCCGGGGTCGCGCGTTCGAGCGACGCCGTCCCGTGCGACCGTGGCGCGCTCCCCGGCCGCGTCCAGCCGCGACGCCGGATCCAGCGCCGGACCGTCTCGCTCGACATCCCGACCTCGTCGGCAATCTGCCGGATCGTCAGGTTCGAGCCGACCACACGCTGCCGCACCGCCTCGACCCCGTCCGCCAGGTAGGGCCGGCCGAAGCGAGAGGCGCGCCGGAAATGGTTGCGCGGAGGGCAAGGTGGCGACATAGCACAGGAATATATGACTAGAGCGCCGGTGTCAAGGTTCGAAGCTGGCCCTCTCGCGTTCTTGATATGTTCTCAGTCGAGGCGCGCCACGCTACGCGTGCCTGCGTGGGTCACA
>JAFAPJ010000206.1 GCA_019247255.1 Methylobacteriaceae bacterium
GGAGGAGGCGGCGGGATCACGATCTGTCTCACCTTCGCGGCGCCTTCGCTGATCGCGGCGCGCGCGACCGCCTCGGCGACCGACTCGGGCACGGCCGGTAGCCCCGCGCGCAAGGACAGCTCCGCGAAGGTCGTTGCGGGCGCCGGGGCCCCGGCCTCGCGCGGACGCTCGGGGGACAGGAAGGCCATCGCAAGGACGAGGGCGGTGGCGGCGAGGAGACGCAGCATGGAGGCGGTCCGGATCGGCCCGAGTGAGCCCGGGTCCGGTGAATCGCCCCTTGCCGGCGCGTTCCGGCATCGCCGAAGGGTTGACGCCTCCTTAGCGGCCGAATGTTCCGGGAACGATTCTCCGGCCGCTCTTGCTCCTTAGCCTCCCCTTAAGCCCGCTCTGTCACGGTGGATCGTCGAGCCCTGACGGGGGCGCGGGTCGGCCGCGCGTATCCGAGTTGCGTTCTGCGTTGGCGAGCCTCCTGACCGCCCTTTCCCCCACGCTCGTCGCGAGCGGACCCGCCGGCGACTCGTCCGGCTTCGTGTCGCGCCGGCTCGCGGACGGCGCGCTCGGCCTCGCGCTCCTGCCGGTCGTGGCCGCGCTCGCGCCGCGGCTCGGCCCGACCGACCTCGTCCTCGCGATCTGCCTCGCCGCGCCGCTTCTGGCGGCGCTCGCTCGCACGCGGTTCGGCGCGGTCGACCTCGCTCACGCTTTCGCCGCGGCCGGGACGGGCGGGCTCGTCGGGCTCGCCTGCCTGCAGCCCTCGCCTCTCGCTGCGGTCGCGCTCGGCGCGCTCGCGCTCGCCCCGTTCGAGGCGGCGCGAACCGGATCGCGCCCGGCCGCGATCTCGGCGCTCGCGGCCGGGTTCGCGGCCTGCTTCCTAACGGCGAGCGCGGGTTTCACCCTTCTGGCGCCGGTCCCGGCCGCGACGGCTCTCGCGGCCTGCGCAGGTCTCGCGCTTCGGGCCGCGGTCGCGGCTGCCGCCGCCTTGCGTCGATCTCGCCCGCAGGTGCAGGGCGCGTCGCTTTCTGGCTCGTCCGACGACGCCCTCGACGGCTTGCGCGACCTCGTCACCTGGCATGACGGGCAGGGCGACGTGCTGAGGGCGAACGAAGGTGCGGCGCTCATCGGCGTCCGGCCCGAATACCTGCTCGGCCAGGGGCTCCTGGCCCGCGTCCACGTCACGGACCGACCGGCTTTCCTGAAGGCGATCAGCGACGCCGCGACGGATGGCGGCCCGGGCGGCGCCGACATCCGCATCCACGTCGCCCAGGGGGACGGGACGACGGCCGTGCGCTGGTTCGAGCTGCGCGCCCACGGGCTCCGGGACCGGGGCGCCGCCGCCCTCGCCTTCCTGATCGACCGCTCGACCTCGCGCCGCGACCAGGAGGAGGTCGAGGCGGCCCGGCTCGCGGCCGAGCGCGCGAACGAGATGAAGGGCCGCTTCCTTGCGACCGTCAGCCATGAGCTGCGCACGCCGCTGAACGCCATCATCGGCTTCTCGGAGCTGCTCGTCGCCGACCATCCCTATGTCCTGACCGACGCGCGTCGCCGCGAATACGGCGCCATCATCCGGGATTCGGGGCAGCACCTCCTCGGCATCGTGAACACGCTCCTCGACATGTCGAAGATCGAGAGCGGCAATTTCGACGTCGTGCCCGAGCCCTTCGCGCCGGGCGACCTCGCCCAGAGCTGCTGCGAGCTCGTGCGGCTCAAGGCCGAGGTCGGCGGGATCACGCTCGTGCGCGAGATCGCGCCGGGGCTGCCCGACATCACGGCCGACCGTCGGGCGTGCCGGCAGATCCTGATCAATCTCCTGTCCAACGCCGTGAAGTTCACGCCGGCGGGCGGGACCGTCACGCTGTCCGTGCGGGTCGCGGGCGACCGGCTCGCCCTCGAGGTGACGGACACGGGGATCGGCATCCGGGAAGAGGACCTGCCGCGGCTCGGCGATCCGTTCTTCCAATCCAACGAGCTGCATCGGCGTCCGCACGAGGGCACGGGGCTCGGCCTCTCGGTCGTGCGCGGGCTCGTCGGCCTTCTCGGCGGCACGCTCGCGATCGAGAGCAGCCTCGGGCAGGGCACGACCGTCACGGTGACCCTGCCGCTCGACGGCGCAGGCGTGACGCCGCTCGCGCGTCCGGCCAAGGTGATGACCGCCGCCCGCAATCGGCCAACAGAGTTCGACAGGATGAGCGCATGACGATGGCGAGAAGCGCGACGCGGGGGCCGGTTGCAGGCGCCGTGCGGGGCCGGCCGGCGGCGGGGCCGGGCCTTGCGCTGCGCACCCTGCGCTTCCTCGCGCGCCACCCGCTGCCCGTGCTCGCGACGGTCGCGGCGCTCGGGCTCACGGGCGCCTTCGCGCATAACGTCCTTCTGCGGCAATCGGCGAAGCATCCGGCACCCCTCTTCGCCCGGGAGACGGCGCCGGTCGCTCCCGCGGCCGCACCGGCCGCTCTGCCGCCCCCGCGTCTCGAACCCGCAGCGGCGCCCCTGCCCGTGCCCCGACCCGACCGCACGGGCTCGCTCGCGCCCGCCATCGAGCCTGCTCGCGCCGCGCCGGGCTCCGACGCGATCGGCGCCTTGATCCGCGCCGGCGATGGCCCGGCCCGCCCCGGCGAGGCCGCGAAGCCGATGGAGCCCGCCCGCATCGCCTCCGCCCAGCGCGCCCTGACCAAGCTCGGCTACGGGCCGCTCAAGGCGGACGGCCTTTTCGGCTCGTCCACCCGCGCCGCGCTGGAGCGCTTCGAGCGGGACCGCAGCCTGCCCGTCACCGGCCAGGTCGCGGGCCGTACCGCTCGCCAGCTCGCCTCCCTGTCCGGCATCGCCCTGGACTGAGCGGCCGCGTGGCCCGCATCCGCTCGGACTTCTTCGTTGCGGCGCATCTCAGGCGCTGCGCGGTGGAAGGTGTCGACGCGGTGCTGCGCCGCCGGGGCGCCGCGGAAGCGGGCGCGATCTTCGTATCGGTCGACCGGCTGGACGGCACGATCGACCTCTACGGCCCGGCGCCCCAATCCCTCGTCGGCGAGGACAAAGGCGGCCGCGTCTTCGCGCCCGTGCTCACGGGCGCCGAGCCCGCGGCGATCGAGACCCGGATGCGGCGGGAGCTCGGCTTCGACCCGGACCTGTGGTGGATCGGCATCGATGACCGGCAAGGTCGCGCGCTTCTCGACCTCGCGGAGGATCCGGGAACCAAGCGTTAACCATGCCGCGATCCAAATAGGTGCGTTCGGACAAAGGAACGTTCCGATGGCACAGATGCAGATGGCGGAGGGCGGTCAGGTCCTGGCTTTCCAGGCCGCAAACCTGCGGTCGCGCCGGCCGAGGACCAGGGACGACGGGGAACGCGGCACGGTCCTGCTCTTCACCGGGGTGCGCTACTCGCGGCTGACGGACGAGCCCGCGGCCGCCGAGATCGCCGAATCCGAGCGCATGCCGGACGGCGAAACGCATTAGCGGCATCTAGGGCGAAGCGGGCCACGTGACGGGTCACGGCCGGGCGGGGCGCCGCCTCCTCGCCGCCTGCCTCGGCGCGACCGCGCTCGCCGGCTGCCTGGAGAAGGGCGATTTCGGGCGGGTGCGGCATTCGACCTGGAACGACATCGTGCTCGGCACGGGCTCGCTCGCGGCCGGCGTTCGCAGCGAGCCGGTCTCGCCCTTCCCGCTGACCGACGCCGAAGCGGAGCTGCGCGGCCGCGCCTGGCGCTTCCTGGTGCCCGCGCATAGCGGCGCCTATCTCGATCGCCTCCTCGCCGAGCTCGTGGCGACGCGTCTGCTGTCCCCCGACATGCGCTCGCCCGACATCGCGGCCTATTTCGGGGCCCTCTCCGACAACGGCGCGATCTCGCCCTCCTCCCGCTACCGTCGGCTGGCCGAGGATGCCGCGGCCGATTCGCGCCTGCTCGATCCGCTCGCCCGGACGGCCGGACGGGTTCTCGCCGCCGACAAGGTCCGGCTCGCGGCGCTCGACCGCGCGGGTCTCGTGTCGGCCGGGGACGTCGCGGGCGCGAAGGCGCGCGTGCTCGAGAACCGCTGCCTCCTGGCCTGGGTCCGGCTCGCGCTTGCCGACCGGATCGCCTCCTACCGCTTCGCGCTCGAGCATCTCGTGATCGAATCGCCCGAGACCGCCGCCGTGCCGGCGGAGCGGGCCCTCTCGGGGCTCGCGGGCGCTGCGACGCTCCTCGACGGCCTCGCCCTGCCGCCCCTCGCGGCCTGCCTCGGGGACGGGCCGCTCGCGCCGGCCGCCGCGCCTGCCCCGCCGCCGCCGCTCGTCGCGAAGGGATAGCGCCGGTCCGTTCCGGAGCGGACCTTCGCGCGCGGCACGCCATGAGCGATCCCGGAAGGCGAACGAACCCGCTAAGCTCGGCTGCGTTCAAGGTTGAGCGACCGAGACAAGGTCCGTTCGGGGAGTGGCGTGGGGCTCAAGGCGTACGCGTTCGAGACGAGCATCCGGGGCGCCCTGGTGGCGGGCGCCCTCCTAGGGTCGCAGACGGCGCGTGCCGACCCACCCGCGCTCGGGTTGGAGACTATCGGCCGGCTGGAGCTCGCCTGGACCTTCCGGACCGGCAATCCGCGGGGCCACGCCGGAGCGCCGGCCGTCTCGGGCGACAGCATCTTCGTTCTGACGCCGTTCCCGCACGCGCTCGTCGCCCTTGATCTGCAGGGCCACGAACGCTGGCGCGTCGTGCCCGACTCGGATCCGCGCGCGGAAGGGCTCGCGACGGGAGGCGGCGTCACGGACGGCCCGGTTCTCGCGGGCGGTCGCCTCTACCTGACGACGCTCGACGGCCACGCGATGGCGGTCGAGGCGGCGACAGGTCGGGTGGCCTGGGACAGGGCGGTCGCGAGCCTGGACGCCGGAGAGACCCTCCGCAACGCGCCGCTCGTCCAGGGCGGCCGAGTCTATGTCGGCTCGGCCGGCGACGATGCCGGCGCCCGCGGCTGGCTCGCCGCGCTCGATTCCGGGACAGGCCGGGAGCTCTGGCGCCGCTTGTCCACGGGGCCCGACGGGGAGGTCGGCATCGGGCCGCAATTCCGCTCGGCCTATCCGACCGAGGCGGGCGCGGATCTCGGGGTCCGGACCTGGCCGCCCGAGGCCTGGCGGCAGGGCGGCGGGTCGCCAGGGCCGATCCTGGCGGATGCCGAGCTCGGTGTCGTCGTCTACGGCACCGGTCATCCCGCTCCCTGGAACCCGGACCAGCGGCCCGGCTCCAACCGCTGGACGTCGGGCCTCTTCGCCCGGGATGCGGCGACGGGCGCGGCCCGCTGGTTCACGCCCACGAACCCGCATGACGAGCACGCCTACGGGGCCGCGAGCCCGAACCTCCTCGTCGACCGGCCCTGGCGCGGCGTCGACCGCAAGCTCCTCGTCCACCCGGACCCGAACGGCTTCCTCCAGGTGCTCGACCGCGAGACCGGCCTGATCCTGTCCGCGAAGCCGATCGTGCCGACGAACGCGGTCTCGGGCTTGGATGCGGGATCGGGAGCCCCGGTCCGGGCCGACGCGAAGCGGACCCATGCCGACACGATGACTCGCGACATTTGCCCGGCCTGGACGGGCCCGGTTCTCGCCGAGCCCGCCTTGTCGGCCGAGACCGGGTTCGTGCTCCTGCCGACGAGCCGCCTGTGCATGGATCTCGAGCCCCGCGATTCCGGCGTCATCCCGGGCACGCTCTCGATCGGCGCCAATGTCCGCTTGAAGGTCCCGGCCGGCCCTGCGGGCGCGCTTGTCGCCTGGGACCTCGAGCGCGAGGCGCCCGCCTGGACGGCCGAGGAGCCGCTGCCGCTCGCCGGCGGCGTCCTCGCGACGGGCGGGCTCGCGATCTACGGGACCCTCGACGGGCGGCTCAAGGCGCTCGATGCGAGAAGCGGACGCTCGCTCTGGGAGTATCGTGCGCCGAGCGGGATCATCGGCCGGCCCGTCGCGTTCACGGGTCCGGACGGGCGCGCCTATCTCGCGGTCCTGGCCGGCGTCGGCGGGCCGCTCGGCCAGGCGGCGCGCGGCGGGATCGACGTGCGGGACGCGACCGCCGCGGGCGGGCTCGCCAACGCGGTGCGCCAGGCTGCCTATCGCGACATCCTCGGGCAAGGGGACGAGAGCGGAAGCCTGCTCGTCTTCCGCCTGCCGTGAGGGCGCTGGCCCCGGCCGTTCTCGCCGCGCTCGCCTTCGCGGGCTGCCAGCGGGAAACCCGCGATTTCCGCACCGACCCGCCCGTTCTCGCTGCCCTCGACGACGTTGCGCCTCTACCCAACCGCATCGGCGGCGCCCCGCCGGACGTCTACGTCGCGCTCGGCCAGCCTTACCAGGCGAACGCTTACGCTCTGTCCGAAGGCAAGCGCCTCTACGACGGCATGAATTGCAAGGGCTGCCACGCGGATGGCGGCGGCGGAACCGGCCCCGCCTTGCTCGACGGCTGGTGGCGCTACGGCCCGGACATCGTCTCCCTTTACGTGACGCTCCGGGATGGCCGGCCGCGGGGCATGCCGAGCTATGCCGACAAGCTCAACTCCGAGCAGCTCTGGCAGGTCGCGGCCTACGTCCAGACGATCGGGTCCTACCGCGCGGCAACGGCCGCGACGAGCCGCAACGACCAGATGCAGTCGCGTCCCTCCGAGAACCGAGGTCCGGCACGGGCGCCGCTGACGGAGCCGCCCAGCCGATGAGGGCGGGTCGCCGTCTCGCCATCGGCGTCGGGCTCGGACTCGGACTGGGCGGCTGTTCCGGCTCCCAATCCGCGCTCGACGCTCATGGCGCCCAGGCGAGCGCGCTGCGCGACCTAATGGGCCTCTTCACGGTCGTCTGCGGGACCGTCTGGCTTCTGGTGCTTCTCGCGCTCGCCGTCGCGGTCTGGCGCCGGCGGGCGTCCGGACGCGAGCCTGCCGAGCCTGGCGCTACGAGCGAGCGGCGGCTCGGGATCGTGGTCGGCGTCGCGGTCGCCTTGACCGTGCTCACGATCACGGGGCTGACCTTCGCGAGCTACCGGACGACGCGCGGGCTGACCGGCATCGCGGACGAAGGCGTCACCATCCGGCTGCGCGGCTATCAGTGGTGGTGGGAGGCGACCTACCAGGACCAGGCGCCGGAGCGCGTCTTCCGCACCGCGAACGAGCTGCGCATCCCGGTCGGACGTCCGGTCCGGGTCGAGCTTGCCGGGGTCGACGTAATCCACTCCTTCTGGGTGCCGAGCCTCGCGGGCAAGCAGGACATCATCCCCGGGCGTCAGAACGAGATCACGCTGAAAGCCGAGCGGCCCGGCATCTATCGCGGGCAATGCGCGGAGTTCTGCGGCCTGCAGCACGCGCACATGGCGTTTCTCGTCATCGCGGAGCTGCCCGAGAACTACGAGGCCTGGCGGAGCGCGCAGCTTCGCGCGGCCGAGCCGCCCGCCGATCCCGAGGCGGCCCGGGGCCGCGACGTGTTCCTGGCGAAGTCCTGCAAGGCCTGCCACGCGATCCGCGGCACGCCCGCCGGCGGCGTCCTCGGCCCCGACCTGACACACGTGGCGAGCCGGGAGACCATCGCGGCCGGGCTGCTGCCGACGACCCGCGGCTCGCTCGCCGCCTGGGTCGCCGATCCGCAAACCGTGAAGCCCGGCTCCAAGATGCCTCTCGTTCCCCTGGACGCGGACGAGCTTCGCGCCGTCTCGGCCTATCTGGCGAGCCTCAAGTGAGCGCGCCCGCCATCTTGCCCGGCGAGCTCGACCGCGGCGCCGAGCGTGCGATCCTGCATCGCCAGCTCGAGCGGACCTGGGCGACGCCGGCCGGCTTCTGGGGCGCGCTGACGACGGTCGATCACAAGACGATCGGCCTGCGCTACATCGTGACCGCCTTCGGGTTCCTGGCGCTCGGCGGCGTGCTCGCGCTCGCGATGCGGTGGCAGCTCGCGCGGCCCGAAAGCCGCGTGCTCTCGGCCGACCTCTACAACCAGGCCTTCACGGTCCACGGCGCGAACATGATGTTCCTATTCGCCGTGCCGGTGATGGAGGCGATGGCGGTCTACCTCGTTCCGCTCATGATCGGCACGCGCAACATCGCCTTCCCGCGCCTCAACGCCTTCTCGTACTGGATCTACCTGTTCGGCGGCATCCTGCTCTGGGCCGCCTTCGCGCTCCAGATCGGCCCGGATGTCGGCTGGTTCGCCTACGTGCCGCTCTCCGGGCCGCAATACTCGTCCGGCAAGCGCGCCGACATCTGGGCCCAGATGATCACCTTCACGGAGATCGCGGCGCTCGCGATCGCGGTCGAGATCGTCGTGACCGTGTTCAAGCAGCGCGCGCCCGGCATGTCGCTCGACCGCATCCCGCTCTTCGTCTGGGGCGCGCTCGTCACCTCGTTCCTCGTGATGCTCGCCATGCCGGCCATCATGATCGCCTCGACGTCGCTCATCCTCGACCGGCTGGTCGGCACGCATTTCTTCAACCCGACCGAGGGCGGCGACGTCCTTCTGTGGCAGCACCTCTTCTGGTTCTTCGGCCATCCGGAGGTCTACATCATCTTCCTGCCGGCGACCGGGATGGTTTCCTCCATGCTGCCGACCTTCGCGCGGCGCCCCGTCTTCGGCTATCTCCCGCTCGTCCTCTCGATCGTGGCGATCGGCATCCTGTCCTTCGGGCTCTGGGTGCACCACATGTTCACGACGGGGCTGCCGCGGCTCGGCGAGAGCTTCTTCACCGCTTCCTCAATGGCGATCGCCGTGCCGGCCGGCGTGCAGATCTTCTGCTGGCTCGCGACGCTCTGGGACGGGCGGCCGGTCTGGCGCACGCCGCTCCTCTTCATCGCGGCCTTCATCGTCACCTTCGTGCTCGGCGGCCTCACCGGGGTCATGGTGGCGAGCGTTCCGCTCGACCTGCAGGTCCACGACACCTACTTCGTCGTCGCTCACTTCCACTACGTGCTGATCGGCGGCGCCGTCTTCCCGCTGCTCGGCGCGATCTACTACTGGTACCCGAAGATGACGGGCCGGATGCTCTCCGAGCGGCTCGGCCGCTGGGTCGTCGGCCTCATCTTCGTCGGCTTCCACCTGACCTTCTTCCCGATGCACTTCCTCGGGCTGCAAGGGATGCCGCGCCGGGTCTACACCTACCAGCCGGAGATGGGCTGGGGCGCCGCGAACCTCTTCGTGTCCCTGAGCTCGATCCTGCTCGCGGCCGGGTTCGCGCTGTTCTTCCTCGACGTCATCCGCTCCGCCCGGCGGGGCCCGGTCGCGGGTGACAATCCCTGGGACGCCTCGACGCTCGAATGGGCGACGACCTCCCCGCCGCCGCCCTACAACTTCGCCAGGATCCCGGTCGTCACGAGCGCGAACCCGCTCTGGAGCGAGCGCGAGGCGCTGCCCGTCGTCACGGGGCTTCGGGTCGACCGGCGCGAGATCGTCATCTCGAGCGTGAGCGACGCCACGCCCCAGGCGCGCGAATCCTCGCCCCGGGACTCCATTTGGCCGCTCGTGACCGCGGTCGCCGCCAGCGTCATGCTGATCGCCAGCATCTTCACGCCATGGGCGGTCGTCTGGGGGGCGATACCTGTCGCGGCCGCGTTGATCGGCTGGTTCTGGCCCAAAGGCTTGCCGGAGGACGAGGCGTGAGGGAGCGCGTCGCGATCGATCTCGCGCATCTGCCGCTTCACGGCCGCTCGACCGCGAGCCCGACCTGGTGGGGCACCCTTGCCTTCATGCTGCTCGAGGGTTCGGGCTTCGCCCTCGCGATCGCGGTCTACCTCTACCTGCTCTCGAACGCCCCCGAATGGCCGATCGGCGCGCCCGCTCCCGATCTCGGGCCGGGGATCGCGCTCACCGCCCTTCTGCTCGCGAGCCTCGTCCCGAACCATCTCGTCGCGCGCTGGGCCGCGAAGGACGACATCCGCCGCACGCGGATCGGGCTCCTCGTCATGTGCGCCTTGGGCGTCGCTCCCTGCATCCTGCGCATCTTCGAGTTCCGCGCGCTGAACGTCTCCTGGGACGACAACGCCTACGGCTCGATCCTGTGGCTGCTTCTCGGGCTCCACACGACCCACCTCTTGACCGATCTCGGCGACACGATCGTGCTGACCGCGCTCATGTTCACGCGCCACGGGCGGAACAGGCGACGGTTCGGCGACGTCGAGGACAACGCGGTCTATTGGGACTTCGTCGTGCTCGCCTGGCTGCCCATCTTCGCCTGCATCTACGGAGTGCCGCGGCTGTGAGCGCGGGCACGATCCGTCGGGGCGAGCGCCTGGCGCCGGCCGGGCTCGCGGTGGGCCCGATCGCCTGGGCGCTCAGCACGCAGGTCGGCCTCGCGCTACCCGCGCAGCAATGCGCGGGCGCTGGATGGCCCTGGGGTCTCGTTGCCGCGCTCGCCGGCGCGGCGCTGACCGCGGGAGCTGGTCTCGTGTCCTGGCGCGCGTCGGGCCGCGCGCCGTCGCGCGCGATGAGCTTCTGGGCCCGGGTCAGCGCGCTCGCGGCCGCGCTCTTCGTCTTCGCCTTGATCCTGCAGGGCCTCTCGTCCTGGATGCTGACCGGATGCGAGCGCTAGGCCTGCTCCTCGGCCTCGCGGCCGGCCTGCTCGGGGCGGCGCCCGCCGTCGCGCATCCGGGCGAGTGGCATCTCGACTCGGGCTGGACGATCGACCCCTGGGTGGTCGCTCCCCTCGGGCTTTCCCTCCTCGTCTACGCGGCCGGGGCGGCGAGGCTCGCGCGACGCGCCGAGCTCGGACGCGCGGCGCTCGCGCGGCGCAGCCTGCTCTATGCCGGCGGCTGGGGCTGCCTCACGGTCGCGCTGACCTCGCCGCTGCACGAGGCCGGCGAGCAGCTCTTCACCGCCCATATGGTCGAGCACGAACTCGTCATGGCGGTCGCGGCTCCGCTCCTCGCCCTGTCGCGGCCGCTCGGCCCGGCGCTCTGGGCGCTGCCGGCGGATGTCCGGCTTCGGGTCCTCGGTTTCGGGCGCGCGGCCGTCGGCCCCCTCTGGCGCGGCGCGACCGAGCCCTGGGTCGCGACGACGCTGCACGGCGCCACGATCTGGTTCTGGCACGTCCCGGCGCTGTTCGACCGCACGGTCGGGAACGTGCCGGTCCACCGGGCCCAGCACATCAGCTTCCTGCTGACCGCCCTCCTGTTCTGGTGGGCGCTGAGCCGCAGGGCCGGGCGCGGCGTCGCGGCCGGCCATCTTGCGCTCACCATGCTGCATACGGGGCTGCTCGGGGCGCTTCTCGCGCTCGCGCCGCGCGTCCTCTACGGCGCGCAAACGATCTGCGCGCCGCAATGGGGCCTGACGCCGCTCGAGGATCAGCAGCTCGCCGGGCTGGTGATGTGGGTGCCTGCCGGAACGATCTACGCGGGCGCGGCGCTCGCCTGCCTGGCGCTGTGGATCCGCCGTTCAGAGCCGATGCTGCCGGGAGGGACTCGTGCGCTCCGGGCGGGCTGAGACGCTCGCGCTTCTCGCGCTCGCGGCGTTCGGCGCGGGATCGTTCGCGTTCGTGCTCGGCTGGCAGAGCTACGAGGCGGCGGCGAAGAGCGCGGCCGTCGCCGTCGCCCTGACGGGCGGCGATCCCTCCCGCGCTCCGGCGCTCATCACCCGCTACGGATGCGGCGGCTGCCACGCCGTGCCGGGTGTGCCGGGCGCGGACGGCAAGGTCGGGCCACCGCTCGCTGCCTTGCGCGAGCGCGTCTATGTGGGCGGCGTCGCCCGCAACACGGGCCCGACGCTCATCCGCTGGATCGTGGCGCCGGACGAACTGTCCCCGCGCACCGCGATGCCGCGCACCGGCATCTCCGAAGCCGAAGCCAGGGACGTCGCGGCCTTCCTTTACGCGCGCTAGTCGAGGTCATTCCGGCCCGGGAGCATCCGGCGCAGCACGCCGTCGTGCCAGGCATAATGGTGCAGGAGCGCCGCCCCGGCATGCACGAGCGCGAGCGCCACGAGAACGTTCGCCGCGAGGTCGTGCCAGCCGTTGATCCGACGCGCGAGGGCCCGGTCTCCTGGCGCCCAGGCGGGCAGCTGGACGAACCCGAAATCCCAGCCTCGGGCAGCCGCGTTCAGGAGTCCCAACCCGACGACGGCCCCGAGCAGAAGGTACAATCCGTAATGGGTGGCCTTCGCGGCGACGTGAACGAAGCCACGGTCGGCCGCGGGCAGGGCTCGCCCGCCGCCGAGGCGCCACAGCACGCGCGCCACGAGAACGAGCAGGAGCAGCGTCCCGAGCACGATATGAACGGACCAGAGCGTATGGCGGGCCGGCCCGCGCGGCACGAACTCCTCGACCTGGGCCATGCCCCAGTTCAGGACGACGATCGCGGCCGTCGCCCAATGCAGCGCGATCGTCGCGCCGTCGTAGCGGCCGCCCGTGTCGCCGGCCGCCGCGCCGGCGACAAGGCCGCCCCGCAGGCTCCCGCTCTCCGCCATCTCGCATCCTCCTGCCCGGCAACGCGCGACGAGGCGCGGCGTGCCTCCCGGCGGGATGTCGCGGACGACCGCAGGCCAAGCGTCAGGGCCGCGTCGTCGGCCGGGCCGGCAGCTCCTTCACGAAGGTCGCGATCGCCTGGCGGTCCTCGACGGGCAGCTCGCGCATGTTGGCCACCACGTCCGCCATCGTCGAGCCGACGAACCGCAGCTCCGGCGTACGTCCGGAAGACAAGACTTCGGCGATCTCCCCGACCGACCAGCGGCCGATCCGTCCGGGCGTGATGTTCGGGACGAAGCCGGTCCCGCTCGGATCGACCCCGCCCGCGAAACGCTGGTTCGCCTTCACGGCATAGAGCAGATTGCGCCCGGAATGGCACTCGGCGCAGTGGCCCATGGCCTCGACGAGGTAATGGCCACGGTTCCAGTCGACGCTCCGGGTCGGATCGTCCGCGATCGGCCGCCCGTCAAGGAAGAGCGCCTTCCACAGGCCGACGGCGCGACGGATCGAGAAGGGAAACGACAGCTCGTTGCCCGCCGGCCGCCCTTCGACGGGAGGGAGCGTGCGGAGATAGGCGATGAGGTCGCGCACGTCCTCCCGCCTCATATGGGCGTATTCCGGGTAGGGCAGCACCGGATAGTAATGCCGGCCGTCGGGCGAGATGCCGGCGAGGATCGCGTTCGCGAGCGCGACGGCGCTCCAGCTGCCGATCCCGTCCGCCGGATGCGGTGAGATGTTGGGCACCCGAAAGGTGCCGAAAGGCGATTCGAGCGCGTAGCCGCCGCCGAGCCGGAGCCGGTCGGTCTGTCCCGTGGAGGCGTGGCAGGACGCGCATTGCGCGGCGTTGAAGACGCGCCGTCCGTTGACCGCGTTCCCGCCCTCGAGCGAGGCGGCGTCCGCCTCCGTCATGGCAGGCCGCGGAGCCGAGAGACGCCAGAGCGCCCCGGCCGCCACGCCCGCGAGCAGGGCGACAAGCACCGTCAGGCCGGCCAAGGCCGGCCATCGCCGTCGCATGAGCCCCCGTGGGGGCGCGTCTCGTGCCACAACGCTCATGAACGCTCGGACTGGGGACGGCCCGACCCTCGCACCGCACCTCGGCAAGCTCGGCCGCGGCGATCTGTTCCCGGCGCCGCTCGCCGGCTACCGAAGGCGGCCATCGTTTCGCCCCGCCTATCCGGCTTAAGGCGGTGGCCTCGTCCAGACCCGCCGATGACCGCTCGACCGAAACGCTCCGCCCTCCTCGCCCAATACCGCGTGCTCGTCGCGCTGATCCTGCGCGACGTCAAAGCGCGCTGGGGCGGCAAGTCGATCAGCTTCATCATCGCGATCGGCTGGCCGCTCTCGCACGTCCTGCTGCTGCTGCTGATCTACACAGGGGTCGGCCGACCGGCCCCGGTCGGACAGGACGCGACCCTGTACTTCGCCACCGGCGTGCTGCCGATGATCCTCTTTCAGTATCCCTCGCGGCTGATGATGCAGTGCGTTCAGATGAACGCGGCGCTGGTCAACTTCCCCATCGTCACGATTCTCGACCTCGTCATCGCGCGAGCGATCTCCGAGATCTTGATCGCGTTCTCGGTGGCGATCATTCTCGCCTTCCTGCTGTTCGCGTTCGGCTTCGACGTGGTTCCCCGCGAGCCGAGCACGGCGGCCGCTGCGCTGCTCGCGATCGTGTTCCTGGCCGTCGCGGTCGGCGTGGTCAATTGCGTGCTGATGATCCACATCAAGTTCTGGTTCGTCGGCTACATCCTGATCAGCATCGTGCTGTACGCCGTCTCCGGGGTTCTCTTCGTGACCGAATACCTGCCGAAGGAGGCCCAGTACTGGCTATCCTTCAACCCCCTCGTGCACGGGATCGAGTGGTTCCGCTCCGCTTATTACGAGGGCTACGGGCGCACCATCATCGACGTGAAGTACCTGTTGCTATTCGCCGTCTTCGCGCTCGCCATCGGGCTCTCGGCCGAGCGCGCGACGCGGCGGTGGGCCGTCCTCGGCTGAGGCGGCGACGGCCTTCAGCGCAAGGGAGATG
>JAFAPJ010000227.1 GCA_019247255.1 Methylobacteriaceae bacterium
GCCATGCGCTTGGTCAACACGGTGACGAGCGTGCGATAACCCTTGCGGGCGGTTTCTCGGATCTCGCCCAGCACGTCGTCCACCTGGGAACGAGCGGGCCTCACTTCGACCGGCGGGTCCACGAGCCCGGTCGGGCGGATCACCTGCTCGACGAACACGCCCGCGGCCTGCTCCATCTCCCAGGGGCCCGGCGTCGCCGAGACATGGACCGTCTGGGGGCGCATCGCCTCCCATTCCTCGAAGCGCAGCGGCCGATTGTCCATGCAGGAGGGGAGACGGAAGCCGTACTCGGCGAGCGTCGCCTTGCGGCGGAAGTCGCCGCGATACATGCCGCCGATCTGCGGGATCGTGACGTGGCTCTCGTCCGTGAAGACGAGCGCATTGTCCGGCAGGTACTCGAAGAGCGTCGGCGGCGGCTCGCCCGGGCGGCGGCCGGTGAGATAGCGCGAATAGTTCTCGATGCCGTTGCAGGCGCCGGTCGCCTCGATCATCTCGAGGTCGAAGGTGGTGCGCTGCTCGAGCCGCTGCGCCTCGAGGAGGCGCCCCATGCGGTTCAGCTCGTCGAGCCGGCCGCGCAGCTCGTCCTTGATGGACCGCACCGCCTGCTGCAGCGTCGGACGCGGCGTCACGTAGTGCGAGTTCGCGTAGATCTTCACGAATTTCAGGTCGGCCGTCTTCGCGCCGGTCAGCGGGTCGAACTCGACGATCGCCTCGACCTCGTCGCCGAAGAGCGAGATGCGCCAGGCACGGTCCTCCAAGTGGGCCGGGAAGAGCTCGATCGTGTCTCCGCGCACCCGGAAGGTGCCGCGCTGAAAATCCATCGAGGTGCGCTTGTATTGAAGCGCCACGAGGTCCGCGACGAGCTGGCGCTGCTCGATCTTCTCGCCGAGCTTCACCGAGAAGGTCATGGCCGTGTAGGTCTCGACCGAGCCGATGCCGTAGATGCAGGAGACGGACGCGACGATGATGACGTCGTCGCGCTCGAGCAGCGCGCGCGTCGCCGAGTGGCGCATGCGGTCGATCTGCTCGTTGATGGAGCTCTCCTTCTCCACGTAGACGTCGGTACGCGGGACGTAAGCCTCCGGCTGGTAGTAATCGTAGTACGAGACGAAGTACTCAACCGCGTTGTTGGGAAAGAACGACTTGAACTCGCCGTAGAGCTGCGCGGCGAGCGTCTTGTTCGGCGCGAGGATGAGCGCTGGCCGCTGGGTGCGGGCGATGACCTGGGCCATCGTGTAGGTCTTGCCCGAGCCGGTGACGCCCAGCAGCACCTGGTCGCGCTCCTGGACCTTGATGCCCTCGACGAGCTCGCGGATCGCCTGCGGCTGGTCGCCCGCCGGCTGGTATTCGGACACGAGGTCGAACCGGATGCCGCCTTCGGACTTCTCCGGCCGCGGCGGCCGGTGCGGGATCCATTGCTTGCCGTCCTTGAAGAGCGGGTTGCCGCTCTCGAGCAGAGCGGAGAGCGCCGCGACGGTCGCCGAGACTCCGGAGGTGGGCCCGCTGATCTCCGCGAGCGCCGAGGACGGGGCCCCGCGGCCGCGGCCCGGCGCGTCCGGACGGCGGCCGCGTGTCGCGCGGGAGCGCTCATCCTGTCCTGGGCCCGCGTCCTCGCCGAGATCCGCCACGGACGACGCCTCGGCCTCGAGCCCGAGCGAGCGGGCGAGGTTCGGATCGATCTCGGCCGCCGAGCCCGGCTCGAAGCCGGCCTGCGGCGCCTCGCCGAACCCGTCAGGGGCGCCACGGCGACGTCGGGGGGACTCTGCGGGAGCGATCGGGTAGGCGTCGCCGCGCGCGTCCTGCCGGTTGATCGCGGGGTTCAGGAGCTCGGCCAGGTACTGGTCGAGCGGTTTCAGCTCGGGCTTCGTCGTCTTCGGCTGGGCGCGCGGCCGCTTCGGGGCCGCTTCGGCGGGGCTCGCGACGGAACTTCTGGGGGCTCGGGCCATGACGCAAATATGGTCCGAGTCGAGGCGCGCCGGAAGGCGGCGCCGCGTCCCGGCCGGCGTGCGGCGCGGCGCTCAGCCCGCGGTGCTTGCGCTTTCCAGCTCCTTGAGCGCGCTCGCGGCCGCGGCATAGCCGCCGCCCGCGCCGTCGACGAAGTGGATGTGGTCGCGCCGGCTCGGAACCGGGGTGATGCAGGTGACGAGCGCGGCGTCCTGGCGGTGGACCCCGTAGGCGGCGATCCCGGCCGCGCGGGCAGCTTCGAGCTGCGCCTCGATGCGGTCCGCGAGCGCGATCGGGCAGTCCAGCGTCATCCGGACCCCGTCGTCGTATTTCCGGTAATCCGAATTCGCCACGAGCTCGCGGATGTAGCGGTCCGGGTCGAAGGCTCCGAGCCGGATTCCGAGCTTGAAGAGGAGGTTCGAGGCGAGCGTTCGGGCGAACAGCCCGGCGGTCGCCGGCCACCCGACCCGTCCTGGCTGGCGATTGGCGGCCGCCTCGATGGCGAGCCCGATCGGCGGCCAGCGCAGCGGCGGCCCGCCCTCGGGCAGTGGGCGGGCCATGCCCGGGCTCTCGTCCACCATGGCGAGGACGCGACCGACGAGCGCCCGGTAGGCCTCTCCGTCCTGGCCGGGCTGCGGGCGGACGATCAGCGACAGGATGACCCCGTGGCGGCTGGGCGAGGGATCGAAGCGGCAGGTCAGGCCGGTGATGTCCGGCCGCGTGCCGGGCGGCGCCGGCGGGAGCGCGTGCTCGCCCGCCTTCATCCGCCCCTCCGCCCAGGCGAGGCCGCCGCCCGCGAACATCGCGTAGGCGACGTCGGGCGAGACCGCGACCCGCGCGACCCGCACGTCGAGCCCCGCCTCCCGCACCGTCGCGACCGGGATCGCGGCCGTGCGCAGCAAAAGCCCGAACTCCTCCCGGGCCATCGCCGCGGTCGCGGCGAGGGCGGCGAGCGCGGCGTCCCGCTCGCCGGGCCCGACCGCGAAATTCGCGCCGTCGCCCTCGAAGACATAGGGGAAGGGCACGCGGCCGAGCGCGTTCGAGACGGCCGCGATCGGGGCCGCCCCCACCATGTTCACGACCTTGTAGCGGCCTTCCGCGATCGCCTGGGTGGAGGCGACGACATCCGCGAGCCCGATCGTCCAATCGTCCGGCACGGGCGCGTAGAGGTCGGGATCGGCCGCGGAGGCGAAATCGTGGAAGAGTGGCGTCCCGAGAAGGAAGGCCGCGGTCGGGTTCGTGTCGGACGCCATGGTCGGGAAGCTAAGGGCCGATCCCGCGCGGCGCCAGGGAAGGCCACGTGCGGGGGAGCCGCGCGGGCGCATGCCGGCCCTCTCAGCCCGTCGCGCGGGACCACAAGGCCCAGATCAGCACGGCCGCCGTCGCGAGCCACAGCCCCACGATGGCCGCTGCCGCGGCTCGGCTCGTCGGCCGCTCCGCCCGGCGTTCCGCCTCGGCGCGGAACTCCGCCATGAGAGGCGGCGGCACCAGGCGGATCGCCAGGAGGATCCCCAGCGGCACGAAGACCAGGTCGTCCAGAAGCCCGAGCACCGGGATGACGTCCGGGATGAGATCGATCGGCGACAGCGCATAGGCCGCGACCCCCGCGCAGACGGCCTTCGCGTACCAGGGAACGCGCGGATCGCGCGCCGCGAGCCAGAGCGCGACGACGTCCCGCTTGAGGCGCCGCGCCCACGCTTTCACGGCCGTCAGCACGGGACGCGATGCTGCCGAAGGAACAGGTCGACCCCGCCCTCGACGCGTTCGGGCAGGGAGGCCACGAGCTCCTCCACCCCGACGCCGAGCGCGAGCTGGAATTGCGACATACCCTGCCAGAGGCCGATGAGCTGATCGGCCCCGCGGACCGGAGAGGGAAGGGCGACTTCGCCCCGCTCGTGCGCGGCGGCGAGGAGGGCCGTGAGATTGCGCAGTGTCTGGCCAGGGCCGAGCCAGTAGAAGCGGGACGCGAGATCCGGATGACGGCGCAGCTCGCCCGCGAGCACGCTGTAGAAGCTCACCGCCGCCCCGCTCGTCAGGTAGGTCATGAGCCCCATCCCGAAGGCGACGAGCGTGTCGCGGAGCGGCAGGCCGGCCGCCGAGGTCTTCTGCAAGCCTTCGAGCCGCGCCATCTCGCGCCGGATCGTCGCCTCGAAGAGCGCCGTCTTGTCGGAAAAATGGCTGTAGAGCGTGACCCGCGACACGCCCGCGGCCTTGGCGACCGCCTCCAGCGTCGTTCCCTGGACGCCGCGCGTCAGGAACATGTCCCAGGCCTGGTCGACGATCGCGTCGCGCTTCCCCTCCGCCCGCGGACGGCCGACGCGCCGGGCCGGTGAAGCTTTCGTGATCCCGGACCTCGTTGTCATTTTTGAACACACGTGTTTGAAAATAGCGGATCGGCATCGATCGGCGAGCGGCATGGTTAGGGCAAAAGGCCGCGAGGCGGCGAGCTACGGTTTCGACGCGCCCAGGCTGATGCGGGGCTGCCTCCTCGCAGGCGGGATCGGGCTCGCGCTCGGGGCGAGCCTCGCGGCGGCGGTCGACGGCTGGCTGCGGATCACCGGCCTCGTCATCCTGATCGTGGCATGCGCCCCGGCCTTCCTGGGCCTGACCATGGTCGGCTACGCTCTCTTCGGAAAGCGCCGGATGCGCGACCTGATGATCGGGCGGGTCGCCTGGCGCGGGGACGAGCAGGTGCTCGACATCGGAACCGGGCGCGGTCTCCTCCTCGTCGCGGCCGCCAAGCGGCTCGGCCCCGGCGGATACGCGATCGGGATCGACCTCTGGCGCGCGGAGGACCTCTCGGACAACACGATGGACGCGCTCGCGCTCAACCTCGCGGCGGAAGGCGTCGAGGACCGCGCGGGGATCCGGACGGAGGACGCTCGGGCGCTCTCCGCGGCCGACGGGTCGGTCGACGTCGTGCTGTCGCTATATTGCGTCCACAACATCGCGGACGAGGCGGGGCAGCGCGACGCGTGCCGCGAGATCGCCCGCGTGCTGGCGCCAGGCGGCCGCGCGCTCATCGCCGACCTCGTGCCGACGGGTCGCTATGCCGGCTACCTCGGCGAGGCCGGCCTCGCCGTCCGGTCCTCGCGCCCGTACTGGCTCACGGCCTTCGCGCCGATGTGGATGGTGGAGGCCGAGAAGCCGGGCGAGCGCGGCCCGCGGCGCTCGGCCGCCCCCGCCGCATCGGTCCCGACTTCGCGCATTCAGGGAGAGTTCACGGCTTCGGCTGCTCCCTGACGCGCATCGGATTCGAGCGTCGCCAGGAGGTCGTCCATGCGCCGTGTCGCCGGTCTCCTGGTCGCGTGGCTCGTCGGAGCGGGCCAGCTCCTCGCGGCCGCACCGCCGGCGTCGATACCGCCCGCGCCGCTCGACGACGTCGCGTTCCTGAACGCGCTCACCTGGGGCGTGACGTCGGCGAGCCTCTCGGAGCTGCGCGCCGAAGGACGTGAGCGCTGGCTCGCCCGCCAGCTCCGCCCTGCTGCCGTCCCGTCCTTCCCGCCCGCCGTGCAGACGCAGCTCGATGCCCTGCGCCCGCAGGAGAGCATCCAGGCGAGGCTCGCAGCGCTGGATGAGCAGGGCAGGGCCGAGCGGGCGCTCCTCGATCCGGAAGCCCGCAAGGCCGCCCAGGCCGCGATTCAGGCGAGCCTCAACGACGCGCTGCGGAGCGCGACCTCGTCCGCGATCCTTCGCGCGCTGTATTCGCCCGACCAGCTGCGCGAGCGGCTGACCTGGTTCTGGCTCAACCGCTTCAGCCTCCATAGCGGGAAGGGCAACATCCGGGCGATGGCGGGCGACTACCTCGACGCCGCCATCCGCCCGCACGCGCTCGGCCGTTTCCGCGACCTCCTCGAGGCGACGCTCCGGCACCCGGCGATGCTGCGCTACCTCGACAACGCCGAGAACGCGGTCGGACGCGTGAACGAGAATTACGCCCGCGAGCTCCTCGAGCTGCACACGATGGGCGTCGGCTCCGGCTACGGTCAGGCCGACGTGGAGGCGCTCGCCCGCATCCTGACCGGCGCCGGGATCGATCTGAGGCCCGACATTCCGCTGAAGCCCGAATGGCGCGGCCTCCTCGTGCGCGAGGGAGCTTTCGCGTTCAACCCGGCTCGCCACGACTTCTCCGACAAGACCTTCCTCGGTCAGGCGATCCGCGGCAGCGGCTACGGCGAGATCGCCGCGGCGCTGGACATCGTCAGCCGCCGACCGGCGACGGCCCGCAACGTCTCGCGCGCGCTCGCGGCCTACCTTCAGGGCACGCCGCCGTCGGACGCGCTCGTCGAACGGCTCGCCCAGACCTTCCTCCGGACGGACGGCGACATCGCGAGCGTCGTCGCGGCGCTCGTCCGCTCGCCCGATTTCGCCCCGGGTGCGGGGGGCGGCTTCAAGGACCCGGTGCGCTACGTGCTGTCGGCCGTCCGGCTCGCCTACGAGGACCGCTCGATCCTGAACCCCGTCCCGGTGCAGAACTGGCTGAACCGGCTCGGCGAGGGCCTGTTCAACCGCTCGACGCCGGACGGCTACCCGCTCGCGGCCTCCGCCTGGACCGGCCCCGGGCAGCTCGCCGCCCGCTTCGAGGTGGCGCGCCAGATCGGGTCGGGTCCGGCCGGGCTGTTCAAGCCGGCGCCGGACGCTCCGGACGAGCCGGGCTTCCCGGTGCTGCAGAACGCCCTCTACTTCTCGACGCTCGCGCCCGGCCTCGGCCCGGCCACGAAGGCCGCGCTCGCCAGGGCGGTCTCGCCCCAGGACTGGAACACCCTGTTCCTCGCCTCGCCCGAATTCATGCGCTGAGGAGCCCTGCGATGCGCCGCCGCGATCTTCTCCGGACGGCCCTCGGCCTCGGCCTCGCGACCGTCGCGGGCCGGGTCTGGGCGGCCCCGAAGGCCGACGCCCGGCTGCTCGTGGTGTTCCTGCGCGGCGCCTACGACGCGGCGAACACGGTCGTGCCGGTCGCCAGCAGCTTCTACTACGAGGCGCGCCCGGCGCTCGCGGTCGCGAAGCCGAACCCGGCGGATCTCGCCTCGGCCTCGCCGCTCGACGCCGAATGGGGACTGCATCCCGCGCTGCGGGAGACGATCCTGCCCCTCTACGCGAAGGGCCAGGCCGCGTTCGTGCCCTTCGCCGGCACGGACGATCTCACCCGCAGCCATTTCGAGACGCAGGACACGATCGAGCTCGGCCAAGCCGTCCAGGGCCGGCGGGATTACGGCTCCGGCTTCATGGGCCGCCTCGCGGCCGAGCTGACCCGGCTCCGGCCGATCGCCTTCACGGACCAGCTGCCGCTCGTCTTCCGCGGCCCCGTGCAGCGCCCCGTGCCGAACGTCGCGGTCGGGCAGATGGGGAAGCCCGGGGTCGACGCGCGCCAGGCCGCGCTCATCGAGAGCATGTACGCGAACCATGTCCTGCGGGACGCGGTCGCGGAGGGTTTCCGGGTCCGTGACGACGTCTACCGGATGATCTCGGCCCATCCCGACCAGGCCGATCGCGGCGCCGTGTCGCCGAAGGGGTTCGAGCTCGCGGCCAGGCGCATCGGCCAGCTCATGCGCGAGCAGTACAACCTCGGCTTCGTCGATGTCGGTGGCTGGGACACCCACGTGAACCAGGGCGGGGCGACGGGCTACCTCGCCGACCGCCTCGGCGAGCTCGGGCGCGGCCTCGCCGGCTTCGTCCAGGAGGTCGGGCCTGCCTGGAACGACACGGTCGTCGTGGTCTTGTCCGAGTTTGGCCGCACCTTCCGGGAGAACGGCAGCCGCGGGACGGATCACGGGCACGGCAGCACCTATTGGGTGCTCGGCGGCAACCTGCGGGGAGGACGGATCGTCGGCCCGCAGGTCCCGGTCGACGCCGCGCATCTCTTCCAGAACCGGGACTGGCCCGTCCTCACCGATTACCGGGCGCTTCTCGCGGGGCTGATGACCCGGCTCTACGACCTGCCGCCCGCGAGCCTCGCGCGCATCTTCCCCGGGATTCAACCCCAGGATCTCGCGCTCGTCTGAGCGGCGGCCCGCTTACCGCGCCAGGAGCCCGATCGAGAACCAGGGCACGGCCGCCACGACCGCGAGCCCGATCGTCAGGGCGACCAGGTAGCCGACGATCGGCCGCATGCCGAGATTGGGGTTGATCCCGGCGATCGCGCAGGCCGTGTAGTAGCCGACCCCGAAGGGCGGGGCGAAGAGCCCGATCCCCATCGAGAGGATCACGACGATCGCGTAATGCACCTCGTGGATGTGCAGGTCGCGGGCGATCGGAAAGAGGAGCGGCCCGAAGAGCACGACGGCCGGGATGCCCTCCAGCAGGCTCCCCAGCACGATGAAGGCGACGATCGAGATCGCCATGAAGGAGAGGGCGCCTCCGGGCAGCGCCTCCATCGCGGCCGCGAGCTCGCGCGAGAAGCCGGATTGGGTGAGCGCCCAGGCCATGGCGGTCGCGGTGCCGATGATGAGGAGGATCGCGCCCGACAGCGAGGCGGTGGCGACGAGCGCGGCGTAGACCTGCCGCCACGAGACGCGGGTGAAGAACAGGAAGCCGACGACCGCGGCGTAGACGATGCCGATCGTCGAGACCTCGGTCGCGGTCGCGACGCCCTCGACCACCGCCACCCGGATCACGAGCGGCAGGGCGAGGACCGGGAACGCGATGCCGAGGCTGCGCAGGATCTCGCCCCGGGTGGCGCGGCGCACGCCCGAGAGATCGTCGTTGCGCGAGCGGATGTACACGACGACCGCCATCGCGAGCGCCAGGACGACCCCCGGCAGGAGCCCGCCCGTGAACAGGTCCGCGATGGACACGGCCGTGACGGTGCCGATCGTGATGAGGACGAGCGAGGGCGGGATCGTCTCGGACATCGCGCCCGACGCCGAGAGCAGCGCCACGAGCTCGCCCGGCTTCGCGCCGCGCTCGCGCATCTCGGGGAAGAGCACCGGGGCGACGGCCGCCATGTCCGCCGCTTTCGAGCCCGCGATGCCGGACACCAGGTAGATGGCGGCCAAGAGCACGTAGGAGAGGCCGCCGCGCACGTGCCCGATGAGAGAGGCGAGGAACCGGACCATGGCGCGCGCCATGCCGTTCATCTCGATGAGCGCGCCGAGGAACACGAAGAGCGGCACGGCCAGGAGCACGATATGGCTCATGCCCTCGCCCATGCGCCCGACCACGACCGCCACGGGCACCCGGGTCGCGAGCTCGAGATAGGCGATCGTCGCGAGCCCGAACGCGAAACCGATCGGGACGCCCGCGAAGACGGTCGCGGCGACGAGCCCGACGAAGAAGATCACGAGGTTGATGTTGCCGAGCGGGCGCATCACGGGCCCGAGCCCCGTCATCGCGGCGACCGCGAGGCCGGCCAACACGAGGGCCGCGACCGTCGCGGCCGGACGCGCGTGGCGGACGACCTGGAAGCCCGTGAAGACGAGCATCAGGCCGAGCCCGACCGGGATCGCGGCGAGCCGCCAGGAGCCCGAGATCTCGAGGGCCGGCGTCACGACCGGCGCCTCGTCCATCGTGGTCTCGATCGACGGGTGAAGGAGCGCGACGAGGAACGCCGCCGAGGCCGCGACCGCCACGAGGTCGAGGATCGCCTGCGTGCCGGGCGAGGCGCCGGAGACGAAGGCGGTCATCCGCATATGGGCGCCGCGCCGGAGCGCGACGGCCGTCCCCAGCATCGCGAGCCAGAGGAACAGGATCGACGAGAGCTCGTCCGACCAGACGAGCGGCTGGTGCAGGACGTAGCGCGCGACGATCCCCGAGAAGAGGAGCGCGATCTCGACGGCGACGAGGAGCGCCGCGATAGCCTCCACCGCGCCGCCGAGCCCGGCCTCGAGCCGGCCGAGGAGGCTTCGCCGGACGGAGCCTCCGTCCTCGCGCCAGGGCGGGGTCGCGACGCCGGGCGCCGCGCCGGCGGTGGCCACGGCCTCGCTCACAGCTCGGTGCCGGTGGTCCTCTCGAGCAGCTTCCAGTTCGCCTCGCCGTAGCGCTCCCGCCATTCCTTGTAGAAGCCGGCCTGCTGCAGCTTCTGGCGGAAGGAGGCCTTGTCGACCTCGTTGAACACCATGCCCTTGCCTTCGAGGTCCTTGCGGAGGCTGACATTCAGGGTCGCGAGGTCGGCGCGCTGGTCGACCGCGCCCTGGTTGATGTGCTTCGTCGCGAGCGCCTGCATATCCTTCGGCAGCGCCTGCCAGGCGCGCCGGTTCGCGAGCGGCCAATAGCCGTCCCACATGTGGCCCGAGAGCGCGAGGTATTTCTGGACCTCGAAGATCTTCGTCGACCAGATGGCGGCGAGCGGATTTTCTTGTCCGTCCGCGATCTTCGTCTGCAGGGCCGAGTACATCTCGGCCGCGTTGATCGATACCGGCGCCGAGCCGAAGGCCTTGAACATCGAGGTCCAGAGCGGGGAGACCGGCACCCGCATCTT
>JAFAPJ010000233.1 GCA_019247255.1 Methylobacteriaceae bacterium
TCGGCATCTACCCGGCCGTCGACCCGCTCGACTCCACCTCGCGTCAGCTCGACCCGAACGTCGTCGGCCTCGACCACTACGAGACGGCGCGCGCGGTGCAGTCGATCCTGCAGAAGTACACGTCGCTGCAGGACATCATCGCCATCCTGGGCATGGACGAACTGTCCGAAGAGGATAAGCTGACCGTCGCGCGCGCGCGCAAGATCCAGCGCTTCCTGTCGCAGCCCTTCCACGTCGCCGAGGTCTTCACGGGTATCCCCGGCAAGTTCGTGCAGATCGAGGACACGATTCGTTCGTTCAAGGCGGTGGTCGACGGCGAGTACGACCATCTGCCCGAGGCGGCGTTCTACATGGTCGGCGGCATCGAAGAGGCCGTCGCCAAGGCCGAGAAGCTGGCGCAGCAGGCGTGATCATCTCCCCCTCCCGCGTGCGGGAGGGGGTCGGGGGGTGGGCGAGCAACCCCGACCGAATGCACCGTCAACGGCCGGGTCGCCCACCCCCGGCCCCTCCCGCAAGCGGGAGGGGAGAGTAGTTATGCCCATCCATTTCGAACTCGTGACGCCCGAAAAGCTTCTTCGCTCGGAAGACGTGTACATGGTGACCGTGCCCGGCACCGAGGGCGACTTCGGCGTGCTCGAGGGGCACGCGCCGTTCATGTCCACCGTCCGCGACGGGGAGATCAAGATCTACGCGCGCAACGGTGCCGAGCCCGAACTCGTGCCGATCAAGGGTGGATTCGCCGAAGTCGGCCGTGACGGCCTGACCGTGCTCGCCGAGCAGGCCGGCTGAGGCCCGAACAAATCCGCGGCCGCCCGATCATTTCGGAACACGGTTAGGAATTGTAAAAAATTACGTCCTATCAGCGTCGGTCAAGCGATGAAGGATGACCGATCATGAGCGCGTTTGGGCGACGCAATGGGGCGGGCGGCGGCACGGGTCCGCGGCCGGCATTCGGCGTCGCACGCCCGATGCAGGGACTCGGCCGCCCCGAACCCGATCTCGCCGAACAATTCCCGCCGCTTCCCGGGAACGCGGCGACGGTCGTCGATGAGGGCCCGAGCGGTCCCGCCTCGACTCAGGACGCGATGCAGCGGCTCGCCGAACGGCAAGCATCGTCCGGCGACGCGGGTCAGTCGAAGCTCGAAGGCTTCGAATCGTCGATCCACAAGATCAAGGAGCAGGTGCTCCCTCGCCTGCTCGAGCGGGTCGATCCCGAGGCAGCGGCGACGCTCAACAAGGACGAGCTCGCCGAGGAGTTCCGGCCGATCATCGGCGAGGTGCTCGCCGAGCTGAAGCTGACGCTCAACCGCCGCGAGCAGTTCGCGCTCGAAAAAGTGCTGGTCGACGAGCTGCTCGGACTCGGACCACTCGAGGAGCTGCTGAACGACCCGAACGTCAGCGACATCATGGTCAACGGCCCCGACCAGACCTATGTTGAGCGCAAGGGCAAGCTCGAGATTGCCAACATCCAGTTCCGCGACGAGGAGCATCTGTTCCAGATCGCGCAGCGTATCTGCAACTCGGTCGGCCGCCGCGTCGACCAGACCACACCGCTCGCCGATGCCCGCCTGAAGGACGGCAGCCGCGTCAACGTGATCGTGCCGCCGCTCTCGCTGCGCGGCACCGCCATCTCGATCCGTAAGTTTTCGGCCAAGCCGATCACGCTCGACATGATGGCGGGCTTCGGCTCGATGAGCACCAAGATGGCCACCGCGCTCAAGATCGCGGGCGCGTGCCGGTTCAACGTCGTCATCTCGGGCGGCACCGGCTCCGGTAAGACGACGATGCTCAACGCTCTGTCGAAGATGATCGACCCCGGCGAGCGCGTGTTGACGATCGAGGACGCGGCCGAGCTTCGGCTGCAGCAGCCGCATTGGCTGCCGCTGGAGACACGGCCCGCCAACCTCGAAGGTCAAGGCGAGATCACCATCCGCGACCTCGTCAAAAACGCGCTGCGTATGCGCCCAGACCGCATCATCCTGGGCGAAATCCGCGGCAGCGAGTGTTTCGACCTGCTCGCTGCCATGAACACGGGTCACGACGGATCGATGGCGACGCTACACTCCAACTCCCCGCGCGAGTGCCTGGCGCGTATGGAGAACATGGTGATGATGAGCGACATCAAGGTGCCGAAGGAAGCGATCAGCCGGCAGATTGC
>JAFAPJ010000236.1 GCA_019247255.1 Methylobacteriaceae bacterium
GGCTTCGGGCGCATCGAGGCCGGCGGCGAGCAGCGCGCGTCCGCGCTCGACGCAGTCGGTGAGACGACGCTCGGCATCGGCGGAGAGCCCGCGCTCGGTGCAGGTTCTCGCGGCCAGCCCCTCCAGCACCCCCCGCGCCTCGATCGCCCCGAAGACGTCCTCCAGCGCGAAGGACGCCACCACGAAGCCGCGCCGCGGCCCGGCCGTCACGACGAGATTCTCGCGCTCGAGCGCGCCGAGAGCGAGCCGGATCGGCGTGCGCGAGGTGCCGAGCATCGCGGCGAGCGGCACCTCCATGAGGCGCGTGCCGGGCGCGAACGTCCCGGTCAGGATCCGGTCGCGCAAGGCGTCGACGACCTGTCGCAGCTGACTCATCCGTTTCTCGTGCTCACCGATTTATGCATGCAAAACGACCAGAATAGGTCGCCGCGCAACGCTGGGCGCTTGCTGTCGAGGCATCATGCATGCAGGATGCCCGGAACGAAATGATCTGGGAGAGCGCCCGTGACCGTGCATACGCCCGTCGCGCAGGCCCGCCGGGCGCGGCCCGCGCACGCGTCGCCGCCGCTCCTCACCAAGCGCCCGCCCCGCTGTCCGCCCTATGTCGAGGTCTCGAGCGTCGACCAGCTCCTGCCCTACCTCGATGTCGTGGCGCGGCGCCCCTACAACCAGGGCCTCCATGCCTGCTGGGACCTACGGCCCGGCGAGCGCGTGCTGCTGCGGGTCGACAACTGGCACGATCCGCTCGTGATCGAGGCCTGCAAGCGGATCCTCGAAAAATACGGTTGCCGCTACGAGATCCTGCACGCGGACAAGGGGCCGATCCCGCAATGGGTCGGCGCGGACGAGGTCGAGTACTACCTGTTTCGCACCAAGGAGCTCGCCGAGTGGATGGACACCTGGGACGAGATGTCCCGGGCGGGCAAGCACGACAAGCTGCTCTGGGGCTATGGCGGGCCGGTGCTCGTCGACACCCACATGAAGATCCAGCGCAACCCCTTCATCACGCCGGAGATCCTCGCCTCGCCGGCGCATCTGATGCCCTTCGAGCTTCTCCACGCGATCGACGAATGGACCTGGCGCCGGATCCGATCCGCCAAGCGCGTGCGCATCACCGATCCTGAAGGCACGGACGTCGAATACACGAACCACGCCGGCTACTACGACCGCAACCGCGAATACCTGAACCCGGATCTCGTCCACGAGACCTGGACCGGCAACGAGGGCTTCGGCCGCACCTACCTGCCGGGGCACATCCTCGGGAAGCCCTGGGTCTACCTGCCCGGCAAGGAGGACGGGAACGGCGTCATCGCCGGGACCACGAACCACATCGCGCCGGTGGACTGGACGCAGCTCGTCGTGGAGGGGAGCCGGATCGTCGAGATCAACGAAGGCGGCGAGTTCGGTGACCGGCTCCGCAAGCTGAAGAGCGAGACCGACCACCTTCACTATCCGGGATTCCCGGGGAAGGGGCTCTTCTACTGGTGGGAGGCGTCCATCGGGACGAACCCCCACATCCATCGGCCTCGGAAAGACTTCCCGTCCGGATGGGTCAACTGCCTTTACGAGCGCGTGCGGTCGGGCGTGATCCATATCGGCTTCGGGACGATCATCTCGTCCATGAACGAGCGGCGCGCCGCGAAGCAGGGCCTGCCGGTCGGCCATTGGCACCTGCACCTCTACTTCCCGACGGTGACGCTCGAGCGGGAAGGCGATGACGAGCTGCTCATCGAGGACGGACGGCTCCTCGCCCTCGACGATCCGGACATCCGCCGCATGGCGGACAAGCACGGCGGCGCGGACCTGTGGCTCGAGGAGAGCTGGATCCCGGCCGTGCCCGGCCTCAACGTCGCGGGCGATTACTGGCGACACTACGCCAACGATCCGCTGGCCTGGGTGAAAACCGAGCTCAACATTTGCCGGAACTACCATCACCTCTTCATGAGCATGGTCGGCGCCGATCCCCGGTTCTGCCACGACCCCGGCGGGCTCTGGGGCGGCGGTCCCGCCGCGCAGGCCGTCGCCGAGGGCAGGCCCGTCGGTCGCGCCTACGCGGCCGATGACGGTCATTCGCACGGTCCCGGCTGCGGCTGCGGGCATTGACGGGCGGCCGTGGACGTCTCGCGATCCCGCCTCAGCCGCCGCGGTTTCGGCGGCGGCCTCCTGGCTCTCGCCGCGGCCGGCTCCGCCCGGGCGCAGACCTACCCGCAGCGCCCCCTCCGGGTGATCGTGCCGTTCCCGGCGGGCGGGGGCGGCGACACCCTCGCGCGCCTCGTCCTCACCCGCGTCGGCGAGATCCTCGGCCAGAACATCGTCATCGACAACCGGCCCGGGGCCGGCGGCAATCTGGGCTCTGAGACGGCGGCCCGGGCCGAGGCCGACGGCTACACGCTGCTTTACGGCACGAACGGGACGCATGCGATCAACCGGACGCTCTACCGGCGGATCGGCTTCGACCCGGTGAAGGATTTCGCGCCCGTCTCGCGGCTGTCCCAGATCGCCCTCATGCTCGTCGTCAACCCGGCGCTCCCGGTGACCTCGGTCGGCGAGCTCGTCGCCTACCTGAAGGCGCGGCCGGGCCAGGCGAATTACGGGTCGGCCGGCAACGGCACGTCGTCCCATCTCGCAGGCGAGCTCTTCAAGTCGGTGACCGGGACCGAGATCGTCCACGTTCCCTATCGAGGCGGTGCGGG
>JAFAPJ010000244.1 GCA_019247255.1 Methylobacteriaceae bacterium
CCATGGTCGAGGAGACGACGGCCGCGAGCCTGTCGCTGGTGCAGGAGGCCGAGACCCTGGCCGGGCTCGTCGGGCAGTTCAAGGTCGCGGGCGAGGACGCCGGAAACGGGCGCGCCGCCCGCCCGCGCTCGGCCTCCCCAGCCCGAATGCAGCTCGCCCGGAGCGCCTGATCCGGCAATCTGGCGGCACGGCAGCGCGCGGCCGCCGATCCTGGTAAGGGCCTCGCCCGTGGCCGATCGCCGGCCCGGAGACCAGCCGCCCGATGAAGCTCTTCTTCTCCCCCGCCTCGCCCTATGTCCGCAAGGTCATGATCGTCGCCCATGAGCTCGGGCTTGCGGGCCGCATCGAGAAGCTGCCGGCCGCGGCGGGCCCGGTGAAGCGGGACCAGACCATCCGCCCGGTGAACCCGATCGCGCAGGTTCCGACTCTTCTGACCGATGACGGGACTGCGCTCTACGACAGCCGCGTGATCTGCGAGTATCTCGACGATCTCGGCGGCGGCCGCTTCTTCGGCCAGGGCGCCGAGCGCTGGCGTAACCTGACCGACGCCGCGCTCGGCGACGGGCTCCTCGGCGCCGCGCTCCTCGTGCGCTACGAGAGCGTCCTGCGACCCGAGCCGTACCGCTGGACGGACTGGATCGGCGGACAGAGCGAGAAGATCACGGATGCGGCCGACCGGATCGAGCGGCTCGCGCCCGCGCTCGGCGATCGGCTCGACATCGGCACGGTCACGCTCTTCTGCGCGCTCGGCTATCTCGATTTCCGCTTTCCCGATCTGGCCTGGCGCGCGACGCGCCCCGCGGCGGCCGCCTGGTTCGAGCGCTTCTCCGCGCGTCCGTCCGCCCAAGCGACCATGCCGAGCGGCTGACCGGCAAGCGCAGGGTCAGCCGAGCGGCGCCTCGAGCCGGCACACGACCCCGGTCGGCTCGAAGGCGATCGCGGCCTGCCCATCGAGCTCGCTCGCGAGGCTGCGCTCGATGAGCCGCGAACCGAAGCCGCGCCGCGTCGGCGCGCTCACGGGCGGGCCGCCGCTCTCGGTCCAGACGAGCTTCAGTCTTCCGCCGGCGCCGGCCGGCTCCATCGTCCAGGCGATCCGGATCGTGCCGTCCGGTACGCTCAGCGCGCCGTATTTCGCGGCGTTGGTCGCGAGCTCCTGGAGCGCCATCGCGAGAGCGAGCGCCGTGCGGGGCGGTAGCCGGACATCCGGGCCCTGCGCGAAAAGGCGGCCCGCGTCATCGCCGCCCCGGAACGGATCGAGGGCGCGATCCACAACGATGCGCAGGTCCGCGCCCTCCCAGCTCTCCTGGGTGAGCACGTCCTGGACGCGCGAGAGGGCGAGCAATCGCGCCTCGACCGCGGCCTGGGCCTCGACGGGGGTGACGGCGTTGCGCAGCGTTTGCGCGACGATCGACTGGACGGTCGCGAGCGTGTTCTTCACGCGGTGATTGAGCTCGTGGATGAGGAGCCGCTGATGCGCCTCCGCCCGCTTCACGTCGGTGATCTCGAGCCCGCATCCCGTATAGCCGAGGAACTGCCCGACGTCGTCGGTGCGGGCGACGCACTCGGTCCGGATCCAGCGCGTCTCGCCCTTGCCGTCCAGGACGCGAACCTCGGCCGTGAACGGCTCCCGGCCCGCGAACGCCGCCCTGAACCCGGCCTGGTAGCCCGGGAGGTCGTCCGGGTGGATCAGGCGCTTCCAGCCCGCCAGGAGATCGGCGGTGTGCGCGCCGAACATATGGCCGAAATGCATGTTGACGAAGCTGAGGCGGCCGCTCTCGTCCGTCATCCCGATGAGCGCGGGCGCGCTGTCCGCCATGTGCCGGAAGCGCGCCTCGCTCTCGCGCAGCGCCGTCTCAGCCCGGGCCCGGACGAGGACGTCCCAGGAGCGCTGGGCCGCGTCCTCCGCGAGCAGGCGGTCGATCGCGGTCCAGCGGCGCGGCGCGGCGTCGTGCAGGTAGAGGATGGCGCGCAGGACACCGTCCTGGCGGTAGGGCACGGCGAGGAGCGCGCGGCACTGCACCTCGGCCCAGCTCGGGCCGTAGCGGGGGTCGGACGTGCGCGGATCGCGCGTGCAATCCTCCACCGCCACCGTGTCGCCCGCCCGGAGGTCGCGGATGAGGTCGGGGCCGAAGGCGTCCAGCACCTTCGTCTCGCCCGTGAGGCTGCGCACGGAGACGTCGCGCGTCCAGTCGCGCGGGATCGACACCGCCTCGCCCGACCCGATCACCTCGGCGAAGCCTGCGCGGTCCACCCCGACCTCGCGCCCGAGGGTGGCGGCGGCCGCGGTCGCGCGGTCGGCTGGGTCAGCCAGCCCCCGCAACGCCTCCTCGACGGCGAGCCGGAAGGCGGCGAGGCGGTCGGCCCGCAGCTTGTCCGTGGTTTCCGTGCAGGCGCAGAACATGCCGGCGATCGCGCCGTCGTCGCCCCGCACGGGCGAATACGAGAAGGTGTAGGCCGCCTCTTCCGGGTAGCCGTTGCGCTGGAGCACGAGCGGCAGGTTCTCCGACCAGGTCGCCTCGCCGCCGAGCGCCCGCTCGATCAGCGGCCAGATGTCCATCCAGATCTCGGACCAGACCTCGCGAAACGGGCGGC
>JAFAPJ010000255.1 GCA_019247255.1 Methylobacteriaceae bacterium
GCAGAAGAGCGTCGCGTAGGGAAAGAGAGTAGACATTGGTGGCGGCCGGCCCGTGAGCAACACGATCACGTCGTCGTCGGTGATGAACACCTTCTTCGTGCCGCAGCTGGGCAGCATGATCTACACGATGAACGGGATGGCGACCCGGCTGCATCTGCACGCTGATCGGGCCGGCACCTATTACGGCCGCTCGGGGCATTTCAGCGGCGACGGCTTTCCGGACATGCAGTTCGCCGTGAAGGCTGTCTCCCAGCCGGCCTTCGAGCAGTGGGTCGCGCAGGCGAAGGGCGGCGGCGCGGCGCTCGACGGAACGGCGTATGACGAGCTTGCTCGCCAGAGCGTGCTGCCGGTGTCAACGTACCGCTCCGTCCAGCCGAACCTGTTCCAGGAGATCGTGACCCAGATGCGCCCTCCCGGGCCGGGCCCCGAGCCTGAGGTCACGCCCAAGGGGAATCGCTCGGCTTCGGCCGAGCCCAATCAGGCCGGGCCGGCCGCCGCGGCCAGCTCGCCGTCGGCTCATGGAGGGGGCCACCGCTGATGCTCGGCAAGCTGTCCTGGAGCGCGATCCCGCTCGACCAGCCGATCCCGCTCATCGCGGCGGGCGTCGTCCTCGCCCTGCTCCTCGGCGTCATCGGCTGGGTGACGGTGAAGGGCTACGTGCCCTACCTTTGGCGCGAATGGATCACCAGCGTCGATCACAAGAAGATCGGCATCATGTATGTCCTGCTCGGGCTCGTCATGCTGATCCGAGGCTTCTCGGACGCGATCTTGATGCGGTCCCAGCACGTGCTGGCCTATATGGCGCCGGGCTATCTGCCGCCGGAGCATTACAACCAGATCTTCTCGGCGCACGGCGCCATCATGATCTTCTTCGGCGCGATGCCGTTCACGATCGGGCTGATGAACTACGTCGTGCCGCTGCAGCTCGGCGTTCGTGACGTCGCCTTCCCGACGCTGAACTCCGTCTCGTTCTGGCTCACGGCCTCGGGCGCGCTCCTCGTCAACATCTCGCTCGTGGTCGGCGAGTTCGCGCGGACCGGCTGGCTGCCGTATCCGCCGCTCTCCGAGCTCGCCTACTCGCCCGGCGTCGGCGTCGATTACTATCTCTGGGCGATCCAGATCTCGGGCGTCGGAACGCTGATGTCCGGGATCAATCTCGTCACCACGATCCTCAAGATGCGCGCGCCCGGCATGAACTACCTGCGCATGCCGATGTTCTGCTGGACCTCGCTCGCCTCGAACCTCCTCATCGTCGCGGCTTTTCCGATCCTGACCGCCACGCTCGGGATGCTGACCCTCGACCGCTATCTCGGCTTCCATTTCTTCACGAACGACGGCGGCGGGAACATGATGATGTTCATGAACCTGATCTGGGCCTGGGGTCATCCGGAAGTCTACATCCTGGTCCTGCCAGCTTTCGGCGTGTTCTCGGAAGTCGTTTCGACGTTCTCGTCGAAGCCGCTCTTCGGCTATCGCTCGATGGTGCTCGCCACCATGGTGATCTGCCTCCTGTCCTTCATGGTTTGGCTCCACCACTTCTTCACGATGGGAGCGGGCCCGAACGTGAACGCCTTCTTCGGCATGATGTCGATGATCATCGCGGTGCCGACCGGGGTGAAGATCTTCAACTGGCTTTTCACGATGTACGGCGGCAGGATCCGCTTCACGACCCCCATGCTGTGGTCGATCGCGTTCATGGTGGTCTTCGTGGTGGGCGGGGCGACGGGCGTTCTCACGGCCATCCCGCCGGCCGATTTCGTGCTCCACAACTCGATGTTCCTGGTCGCCCACTTCCACAACGTCATCGTGGGCGGCGTGGTGTTCGGGCTGTTTGCCGGATTGACCTACTGGTTCCCGAAGGCCTTCGGCTTCCAGCTCGACGAGACGTGGGGCAAGCGCGCCTTCTGGCTCGGCGTGGTCGGCTTCGTGGTGACCTTCGTGCCCTTCTACGCGGCGGGGCTCCTCGGCATGACCCGACGGCTGCAGCGCTACGACGTGGCGTCCTGGTATCCCTGGATGATCGCCGCCGGGATCGGGACGCTCATCATCCTGGCCGGAGTCGTCTGCCAGGTCGTGCAGCTCGTCGTCTCGATCCGCCGGCGGGTCGCCCTGCAGGACGTCTGGGGCGACCCCTGGGACGGCCGCTCGCTCGAATGGGCGACCTCCTCGCCGCCGCCCTTCTTCAACTTCGCGGTGCTGCCGGACGTGCGGGACGAGGAGCCCTATTGGACGATCAAGCAGAAGGCCCGCGAGACGCTGCAGCTGTCGGCCACGCCCGATTACGAGGATATCGAGATGCCTCGCAACAGCGCGACCGGCTTCGTCTGCGCGTTCTTCTCGACCGTCATCGGCTTCGCGCTCATCTGGCACATCTGGTGGATGGCGATCGTCGGGTTCATCGGCGCCTACGCGACCTTCGTGGTCTTCGCCTGGCGCAACCGCGTCGAGGAGCTGATCCCGGCCGCTGAGGTCGCCCGCATCGACGTCCGCAACCGTGAGGCGCGCGAGCGCGCGCTCGCCGCCTATGGCGTGCGGCAGCGCGAAGGAGTTCCGGCATGAGCGCGACCGTCGCCTTCGCCGGACCGGACGCGCCGTCCGGCCGCCCGCCGCGCTCCGTCCACGGCGATCCCTACCAGATCGGTCGCGGCGGCGGCGACGACACGCCGGGCCACGGCGCCGGCGGACCCGCCCCGAAGCGGATCGTCGTCGGCTACGGCTTCTGGATCTACCTGCTCTCCGACATCATCATGTTCGCGGCGTTCTTCGCCGCCTACGCGGTGCTGTCCGGCGCCACGGCCGGCGGCCCGACCGGCCGGGAGATCTTCGATCAGCGCAACGTCGCGATCGAGACCGCGCTCCTCCTTACATCGAGCTTCACCTGCGGGCTCGCGAGCCTGTCGGCCGAGGGTCGCCGCTCGTCGTGGTTCTACCTCGCCATGGCCGCGACCTTCGTGCTCGGGGCGGGGTTCCTGGCTCTCGAGCTCAGGGAGTTCGCCGAGCTGATCGAGCGCGGCGCAGGCCCGCAGCGGTCGGCCTTCCTGTCGGCCTTCTTCGCGCTCGTCGGCCTCCACGGCCTCCACGTGAGCGTCGGGCTCCTGTGGCTTCTCACCATGATGGCCCAGGTCGCCGCCAAGGGATACCGGGCGGACATCATGCGGCGGCTCCTGTGCTGGAGCCTCTTCTGGCACGCGCTCGACATCATCTGGGTGGGCGTCTTTAGCGTCGTCTACCTCATCGGAGCGACCACGTGAGCCAGTCGACCGGCACCGGCGGCGGCATCGCCGGGCAATCCGAGTCCGACCGCGAGCAGATGGACCGGCATGGCGGCGTCCACGACCTGGCCCCGGGCGACGAGCCGGCCTCGGGCGAGGAGGTCGCCTCCGGGGTTCGCGGCTATCTCGTCGGGCTCGCGCTCGCCGCGGCCCTCACGGTCGCGTCCTTCGTCACCGCGAACGGGAGCTTCGTCTGGGGGCCCGCGATCCCGGCCGCCATCGTGGTGCTCGCGGTCGCCCAGATGGGCGTTCATCTCGTGTTCTTCATCCACATCACGACCTCGCCGGACAACGTGAACAACGTCCTGGCGCTCGCCTTCGGGGTGCTCATCTGCATCCTGGTGATCGGCGGATCACTCTGGATCATGTACAATCTCAACACGAACATGCTGCCGATGCAGATGCCGGGAATGCCGGGCGGAACCGGCAACTGACGCACGAGCGGCCGGGTCAGTAGAGGCGGAAATCCTCGCCGAGATAGAGCCGGCGTACGTCCTCGTCCTGGACGATCTCCTCCGGCCGGCCCTCCGTCAGGACCGTGCCCGAATGGATGATGTAGGCGCGGTCCGTCAGCGCCAGCGTCTCGCGCACGTTGTGGTCCGTGATGAGCACGCCGATCCCGCGCGCGGTCAGGTGCCGCACGAGCGCCTGGATGTCCCCGACCGCGATCGGATCGATGCCCGCGAACGGCTCGTCGAGCAGCATGAAGGTCGGCGAGGTCGCCAGCGCGCGGGCGATCTCGCAGCGCCGCCGCTCGCCGCCCGAGAGCGCGATGGAAGGCGTCCGGCGCAGCCGCGCGATGTCGAACTCCTGGAGAAGCTCCTCGAGCTTGCGCTCCCTTTCGCGCCGGTCGGGCTCGACCACCTCGAGCACGGCCCGGATGTTGTCCTCGACGTTGAGCCCGCGGAAGATCGAGGCCTCCTGCGGCAGGTAGCCGATCCCGAGCCGGGCCCGACGGTACATAGGCAACCGGGTCACGTCGTGGCCGTCGAGATTGATCTCGCCCTGGTCGGCCGAGACGAGGCCGGTGATCATGTAGAAGATGGTGGTCTTGCCGGCCCCGTTCGGGCCGAGAAGGCCGACCGCCTCGCCCTGACGGACATGGAGCGTCGCGCCCCGCACGACGGTCCGCCCGCGATAGCTCTTCACGAGATCCCGGACCGCCAGATAGCCGGGTGCGCCGTAAGGGTCGGCCGGAGCCGGCCGGCGGAACAGACGCCGCCAGCCGGGAAGGCGCATGCTCGGCGCGCGCTCGGGCGTCACCGCGATCTCGGCGGTCTGGGCCCGGCGGTTGACGAAGATTCTCAAGAAGGCTGCATCCGGGCCCGCGCGGCCGAGCGATAAACCCGCCGCAACCTTCGCGGCAACCGGCTCAGCGGGTGGGAGCGGCAGACTTGCCGCCATTCTCCTTCTGGCTGCTCGGCACGATGAGCGCCCGCACCCGGCCGCCTTCGCGCCCGCCCTCGATATTCGCGACCCCCGACGCGATGTCGTAGGCGACGCGCTCGCCGCGCGTGACGTTCGGCCCGTCGCTGAGCGCGGCGTTCCCGATGAGGTAGACCTTGTTCGCCGCCCGGTCGAACTCGGCGTTGTCTCCCGTCGCGACCTGCGTCTTCGTGGTGATCGTGACGGGGCCCTTGCAGTTGATCTTGCGGATGGCGTCCCCGCCCGCGCCGCCGGGCGCGGCGCCGTTAGCAGGCGCCACGGCGGCGGCCGGCTGCGACTTGCCGCCCGCTGCGGCGCCGGCCTGCGCGGCCCCGCGGCCCTGCTCGTAAAGCACGGTCAGGGTCGAACATTTCATGGTGGAATCGCCCTGAACCGCCACGACGTTGCCGGCGAAGACCGCCCGCCCTTCCTTGTCGAAGACGTCGAGCCGGTCGGCGTCGATCTTGATCGGCTGCCGGTTGGACCCGAGCTCGCCGAAGGCCGAGGCACGGTCGCGCGCGCGGGTCTGCGCGGCGGCCGGGACCGCGAGCGCGAGGATGAGGAGGGCTGGCAGCAGGCGGCGCATGGACGGTCCTGGCCGCGATCAGCGGCCCGTTCGAAGCTCGGGCGGCCGGGGCGGCGCCGCGATGAAGCTCGGCAGGGCGGCGGGCGTCGCTGCCGGGAGTGCGGCCGGCGCCGCCGGAAGTGCGGCCGGCGCCGCGACCGTGGCCGCCGCAGGCGCCGCCGTCTTCGCGACCGGGGAGGGTGAGGCGCCCGGCTTCGCGGCGGGCGCCGGAGAGGTCGCGAGCCGGCCGTCGAATTGCGTCCGCACGCGCCCGGTGAAGGCGAGCGTGCGGCCGTTATCCG
>JAFAPJ010000449.1 GCA_019247255.1 Methylobacteriaceae bacterium
CGGCGCGATCCTGCTCGCGCTCGCCGCTTCCGTGCTCCTGGCGCAGCAAAGCCTCTTCCTGCACGTCCGGGCGGTCGAGCGTGCCTTCGCGGCGGGGGGTCTTCCGGCGGCGCGCCGGGCGGTCTCGATGATCGTCGGGCGCGACCCGGATCGTCTCGACGACGCGGGCGTCGCCCGCGCCGCGATCGAATCCTGCGCCGAGAACTTCTCGGACGGCGTGGTGGCGCCGGCCTTCTGGTTCGCGCTCGGCGGGCTCCCCGGCCTCCTCGTCTACAAGGCCGTGAACACGGCGGATTCGATGGTCGGGCACCTGTCCGAGCGCCATCGTGCCTTCGGCTGGGCCTCGGCCCGCCTCGACGACGTCCTGAACCTCGCGCCGGCGCGCCTCGCGGGCCTGCTCGTCGCGCTGGCGGCGCCGGCCGGCGGCGGCCGGATAGGCCCCGCCCTCGCCGTCATGGAGCGCGACGCGCGCCTCCACCGCTCGCCGAACGCGGGTTGGCCGGAGGCCGCGATGGCGGGCGCGCTCGGCCTCGCGCTCGGCGGCCCACGCGTCTACGCGGCCGGCCCGGTCGACGAGCCTATGCTCAACGCGGCCGGCCGGCGCGACGCCGCGCCCGGCGATATCGGGCGCGCGCTGCGCGTCATGGCGGCGGCGGCCGTCGAGCACGCAGCGCTCGTCGTCATCCTCGCCCTCACGCTTTCTTAAGCTTAACGCTTCACCACCGACCGGGAACGGGAGGTCGGGCCGTGCGGCGAGCTGCAACCTTGGGTCTTGTAGGCCTCGCGCTCGGGGCCGCGGCGCCGGCGGCTGCGGCCGACCTCTTCCGCGACGACGTCGCGACGGTGCTGCGGACGAACACGCTGTCGGCCGAGGTCTTCGCCGGCTACGTCCTGACCCGCGCCAAGGAATACGTCTACAACGTGCCGGGCAGCGGCTCGAAGCTGAGCGAGCTCGACTGGCGCACGGACGGACTCGCGCTCGGCGGCCGGCTCGCCTTCCAGCCGATCGACGGCCTGACGCTCCGGGCGCGCGGCTGGACGCTCGTCGACGGCGCGGGCTCCATGACGGATTACGACTGGCTGGCCGGCTATCGCGGACAGGGAAGCTGGACGGATCGCTCGAGGAGCCCCGACACGCGCTCGCCGCGCGCCTACGAGGCGGATGCGAGCCTCGCCTACACGCTGTGGAGCACGGACGAGCTCGCCCTGACGGCGATCGGCGGCTACCGCTACCAGGCCCAGGACTGGCGCGCCTATGGCGGCTCCTACCTGTACTCGGTCAACGGCTTCCGCGACCAGGCCGGCTTCTTCACCCCGGGGCAGCTCGGCATCGGCTATCGCCAGGATTGGCGCGCCCCCTATGCGGGCGTCGGGATCGCCTATAACGGCGGCGACATCGCGGGCTCGCTCGAGGTCGTCGGTTCGCCCGTCGCGCTCGGCGACGATCGTGACGTCCACGCGCTGCGCGGGCTCGTCTTCAAGGAGAAGTTCGCGACGACCGGCATGATCGGCGTCACGGGCGGGCTCGAATACCGTTTCTCGCCGGTCGTCTCGGTGGCGGGCCGGGTCGAGTACACGCGCTTCATGGACGCGACCGGCCCCACCCGCGTGGTCGACGTCGTGAACGGCGGGCTGACGAACTACCCCGGTCCCTCGGCCGGCGCCTCCTACGAGACCCTGCTCCTGTCGCTCGGCCTCAAGGTCAAGGTGTAGGCCCGCCTTGCCTCCGCGTCCTGGATCGGCTGCGATAGGCCGGGACGGAGGCGGCGATGGAGTTCCGGCAGCGGATCGGCACGACGACGCACGTCTTCCCCGACCTGCGGACGCTTCTCGCCAAGGCGACGCCGCCGCGTTCGGGCGACCGGCTCGCCGGGATCGCGGCCGCCTCGGCCGAGGAGAACGTCGCGGCCAAGATGGCGCTCGCCGACCTGCCTGTCTCGGCGATCCTGGCCGAGCCGGTGATCCCCTACGAGACCGACGAGGTCACCCGCCTCATCCTCGACACGCATGACGGCGCGGCCTTCCGGCCGATCGCCTCGCTGACCGTCGGCGAGCTGCGCGACCACCTTCTCTCCGAGAGCTGCGACGAGGGCCGGCTCGCCGCGCTTGCGCCCGGGATCACGCCCGAGATCGCGGCCGCCGTCTCGAAGCTCATGCGCAACCAGGACCTCGTCGCGGTCGCCCGCAAGTGCCGGGTCGTGACCCGCTTCCGCAACACGATC
>JAFAPJ010000591.1 GCA_019247255.1 Methylobacteriaceae bacterium
TGGAGGTGAAGCTGCCCGGCCGCTACCCGGCTTCGCCCCAGGTCGCGGGCGCGATCCGCACCGTGCCGGGCGTCGTCGACGTGCAGATGATGTGAGGGGAAGGCGCGGACGGGCTCGCGCCCGCGCTTGCGCCTCAATTCACGAAGCGCAGGGTCTTCTCGCGGCAGATGTCGACCTCGCTCGTCTCGCCGGGCGCACCCTCGAAGCTCGGCGTCACGGATACGGTGCAGGTTCTCAGAGCCGGCAGCTTCAGCGTGGTCCGGGCGTTCGGCGCGAGCGGCTTGCGCAGCGTCGCCGACTTGCCTTCCCCCGCGATCTCGAGGCCGGTCAGGACGCCGGGGCTCGCATTCGCGACGACGACCGCGCGGGCCGGAACGGGCCCTTTCGGGCGAGCCACCCGGCGCGGCTTCGGCTTCGCAGGCGCGGCTTCGGGTGCCGCGGCGGGAGCGGCGGCCGCAGGCGCCGGATCGGGCGCCACCGGCTGGGTGAACAGCGACTGCGCCCGAACGTCGGGCGCCGCCAATCCGAGGAGCGCGACCGCCCCGATCAAGCCCAGAACTCGCCTCCGCATGTTCGCCCCCTCGCACGCAGCGCCGCGCGGCGCTTCCTTGAAGGTGAACAGGTTGCGGCGCGCCTGTCCAGGCCGGGTCAGAAACGCTCCTCGAGATAGGCGTCGCCGGCCGGCGGCCGCCGCGCCCAGGCCGCTTCGAGCATCGGCACGACGTCCTTCACCTGCTCGGCCACCAGGTAGCTGAGCTCGAGCCCCGGCCGGATGAACCCCTTCATCCGCATGTGGGCGAGGAGGTCCATGAGCGGACGCCAGAACCCCTCGACGTCGAGGAGCAGGATCGGCTTCGTGTGCCGGCCGAGCTGCGCCCAGGTCATCTGCTCGACGAGCTCCTCGAGCGTCCCGATCCCGCCCGGCAGGGCCACGAACGCGTCGGCACGCTCGAACATCAGCCGTTTGCGGGTGTGCATGTCGGGCACGACGACCGTCTCCTGGGCGCCGTCGAGCATGTTCTCGCGCCGCCGCAGGAAGTCCGGGATGATCCCGGTCACATGGCCGCCGCCGTCGAGGACGGCGCGGGCCACGATGCCCATCAGCCCGACATCGCCGCCGCCGTAGACAAGTCCCAGCCCCGATCGCGCCATCGATCGGCCGAGTTCGTTCGCCATGTCCGCGAAGACCGGATCGGTTCCCGGCCCCGATCCGCAATAGACGCAGACGTTCCGTCCCGGGCGGGATTCGGCGGGCCGCTGGGAAGTCGCGGCGGCCTCGGTCTGGAGCATACCCTTGTCCTTGTTGATGTTTGACGAGCCGTCTAGGATTGCTTCCCGATGGTCGTCGGTCGGCCGAGTTCGCTTGCAAGCAGGGTGCCCATGACTGACAACCGGGCCAAGATCGTGGCCTGCGCCATCGCCTCCGTGCTGGTCGTGGGCGGGCTTGCCTGGCTGGGCACCCGCGGTTCGGCCCCACCTATATCGGGTGGCGCGGAGCCGGCCGCCAGGGTGGCGCGGGTCGACCCGGCGCCGGCCCCGGCGGTTCCGCCGCCAGCGGACGGGAACCGTCCGGACGCGCTCCGGCCCTCGCCGGGCGCGCCCGCCTTGTCCGCCCCCGCGCCGACGGATGCGGACGCCAAGGCCGAGCACGCCTCCGAGCCGCTCGCCCCGTCCTTCGACGTGGTGCGCGTGGACCCGACGGGCGAGAGCGTCATCGCGGGCCGCGCCGCCCCGGGGGCGACCGTCGACCTCCTCTCGAATGGCCAGGCTCTGACCCGGGCCATCGCGGACGCGTCCGGCCTCTTCGCCATCGTGGCGCCGCGGCTGAAGCCCGGCTCCCACGAGATCACGCTTCAGACGATCGCGCCTGACGGCAGCCGCGCCCGCTCGGCTCAGAGCGTAACCGTCGTGGTGGCGCCCGACGGGAAGCAGGCGCCGCTCGTCACGATCGCCTCGCCCGACGGGCCCACCGTCGTCCTGTCGCATCCCGACGGGCCCGCGGGGCAGGGGGCGAGCGTCGCGGCGAACGCCTCCCCGCCGGTCGGGCCCGCCCCGACCGCGCCCGACACGGCGGGAGCCGGCGCGCCGGCCGCAGCGGAGGCCGCCAGAAGCGCGGCGCCCCGGCCCGAGATCCGCATCGGCAGCGTGGAATCGGAAAGCAGCGGCAAGCTTTTCGTGGCCGGACAGGGAGCCCCGGGAGCGACGCTCCGGCTCTATTTGAACGACAGCTTCGTGGCGCCCGGCGCCGCGAATGGCGAGGGCCGGGTCGCGTTCTCGATCGAGAAGGGCGTGAAGCCGGGCGACTACAAGGTGCGGCTCGACGACGTCGACCCGGTCTCGGGTCAGGTGAGGTCGCGGGCCGAGGTCGGCTTCACCATGCCGGCGGTCGCGGGGAAGCCCGAGCCCGGGCGGTCGCCCGCCGTGGCGGAGGCGCCCGCGCTCCGCGCGAGCCCGGACCGGCCGGTCGTGGCGAGCCTCGGCGCGTCGCCCGCACCGGCTGCGGCGCCGACCGTTGCGCCGTCGTCGCGATCGGCCACCCGTCCGGCTTCGCCGGGCGAGGTCGGCGCCGGCCAATACGCCGCGCTCCAGCCGGATCCCGCGATCGTG
>JAFAPJ010000637.1 GCA_019247255.1 Methylobacteriaceae bacterium
GACGCCGCGCGCCCGATCGCGCCCGCGGCGTCCGCAAGGCCGAGCGTGAAGCCGAGCGCCGCCGACGAGGAGGCGAGCGCCTCGAACCCGGCCGCGGCCAGGATCCGGGTCGAGCCGACATCCCAGGGGTTGGGCATTATGAAGGCACGCCCAGGGACGTGGAGCGCGCGGAAGGCGGCGCAGCGGTCAGGGTTCATTTGGGATCGCTCCTCGGCTGGCGACCGCCGGAGCCCGGGGCAATCGCCAGGCTGCAATCCTACTGCAGGAGGTCTGGCCGGGCGTCCCGCGAATCATCCTCGTCCGCGGGCGGGCCGCCCGAGATCGGCTATCCCTGCCTGACGAGGGCCGCCGCCTGAGGCTGTTGAGCGATGGCGGACTGCGGCGCGGGCTTCGCGCCCCAGGTCGCCTGGCCGGCGCGCTGATAGTTCCAGACAGCGCCCAGGACAGTTCCGGCGAGCCCCGCCAGGGCCCAGGACAGGCCGAGCGCGTGAAGGCCGCTCGCCGTGAGCTCGTTCAGCGCCGCGCCGCCGGCGCAGCCGAGGCAGAAGGCCGCGAGGCCGCGCCACCGGGCGCGTCCCGTCAGGCGCAGGTCGCGGAAGGTGAGCGCGTTGTTGAGGTGGAAGTTCCAGGCCATGGCGGTCGCGATGGCGAGCGCCTGCGCGGCCCAGAAGGCCGAGAGCCCGCCGGTGCCGAGCACGGCGAGCGCGGCCATATGGACCACGACCCCGGTGCCGCCGACGGCGCCGAAGAGGACGAACCGCGCTGGGATGAGCCCGGCCGACCGCTTCTCGACGAGGAGCGCGCCGAGCTCGAGCGTCACGCGCAGGTCAAGCTTCGATTGGCCGGCCGTGCGGGCACGCAGCGCCGTCGCCACCTCCGAGACTCGCGGCCGGCGCTCGCCCGATGCCAGGAGGTCGATCAGGATCTTGAAGCCGACGCCTGACAGCTTGGGGCGCGCGGCGTCGAACCAACCCTTCCGGAACAGGAAGAAGCCGCTGAGCGGGTCGCTCGTGGGCGCGCCGAGGCAAGCGCGCGTGAGCCCGGTTCCGGCGCGGCTCAGCGCGTCGCGCCAGCCGGCGAGACCCGACCCGCCAGCCCGGACGTAGCGGCTGGCGACCGCGAAATCGGCTCCCTCGCGCATCACGGCCAGGAGCTGCGGCAGGCGGTCCGCCTCATGCTGACCGTCCCCGTCCATCAGGCCGAGAATCTCACCGCGCGCAGCCGAGAAGCCCGCGATGGCCGCGGAGGCGAGGCCGCGCTCGCTCGTCCGCCGGAGCAGCCGCACGCGCCCGTCCGCGGCGGCATGGGCCCGCACGATGGCGGCGGTCCGGTCGTCCGCAGAATCGTCGACGACCAGCACCTCGTAATGGACCGGCGCAAGAACGCGCGCCACTTCGCGCAGCACCGCGCCGATCGCGTCCGGCTCGTCCAGCGTGCAGATCACGAGCGAGAGCAGCGGGTCGGACGCCGTGTCAGCCATCGAGCCGTATCTCCCCCGTGATCAGGGGGAGGCTAGCCAGGAGAGCTTTAGGCTTCGTTGCGGGTTTGTCCCGCCTTCGCGCGCTCGCCGGTACAGGAGAGCGAAGATCGCGCCCACGATTAGGGGTCCGAGCGGGATGCCGGTCAGGGTCGCGAGCGTGCGAGACAGAAGCGGCAGGACGAAGCCCGCTGCGAGCGCCATCTTCTCCCACGGCCGAAAGCCCGTGCGCAGGCCCTCCCGCAGCAGCCAGGCGAGCGGTATCGCCAGGATCGTGAGGTCGTAATCCAGCAGGAACGGCGTGCCGAGAAGGGCCGCGGATACGAGCGGCACCCCGTAGGTCTCGCGGGGGACGCCGCGCCGGGCGAGGCTCCACAGAGCGGCCAAGGCCAGCCCCGCGGCGGCAGCCTGAAGGGCGTAGGCCGGACCGAGACCGAGACCGAGGAGCCGGGCTGCCGCGAAGACGCTCTGCATCTTTTCGGTGCCGACCCAGTCCTCCTCGAGCGCACGACGGGCAAGCCCGGACGCATCGAGGAACCGCGTCCAGATCGCCGGACCGAAGGCGAGCGTCGAGAGAGCGGCGAGCGCCAGCGCGGCGGCCGCCGCGGCCAGGATGGTCGTCCAGGCCCCGATGAAGGCAAGGCCGAAGGGCAGCAGGAGCCCCAAATGCGGCTTCACGGCCAGCGCGCCGACGAGCAGGCCCGCGAGGATGGGTTTCGGCCCGAGCGCGAGCGCGGCGCCGGCGAGCAAGCTCGCGGTCAGGAACCCGTTCTGCCCATGGCCGACATTCGACAGCACGGCCGGGAAAGCGACGATGGCCGCGAACGGCACCGGGCGGGGCAGCAACCGGCGGATCGCCGCGAAATAGGTTGCGCCCGTGACGGCGAGCCACAGGCCGAGCGCCGGGAGGTAGGGCAGCGCGGCGAGAGGCCAGCAGATTAGGAGGAAGGGCGGCGGGTAGAAGAAAGCCGCATAGCCGATGTCGCGCCCGAGCGTCGCAGTCTGCGCCGCGCCGTGAGCCGCCATGTCATAGGCCGCGAGA
>JAFAPJ010000640.1 GCA_019247255.1 Methylobacteriaceae bacterium
CTACCTGATGAGCCCGGAGCTGTGCGCCAGGCTCGCCGAGATCCCGAACGTCGTGGCGATCAAGTATTCCGTGCCGCGCGAGATGTACGCGCGCCTGACCCGGCTCGCGGGCGACAGGATCATCGTGTCGACCGCGTCGGAGGCCGAATGGCTCGACAACGTGCTCGAGCTCGGCTGGCGCTGCTATCTCTGCTCCAACCCGCCCTATCTCCTGCAGACGTCGGCCGACCAGCGCATGCGCGAATATACCGAGCTCGCCTTCCGGGGCGAGGCCGAGCGTGCCCGGCGCGTCCGCGACAGCCTCGACCCCGTGCGCCACGCCTTCGCGTCGACCCGCCCGCCCGAGAAGCCGCAGGCGCACGCGAAATACTGGCAGGACCTGCTCGGCCAGGTCGGCGGGCATGTCCGCCGGCCGATGCTGGCGCTGACCGAGGCCGAGAAGGCGGTCACGCGCGCGGCCTTCGAGCGCTCCGGGCTGGCGCTCGGGCGGGAGCTCCGCTCCTCCGCGGCGTGAGCGGATCATCCGAAGAGCGGGGTGGGCAGGGGCCGTGCGCTCCTGCCAAGGTGGGACGGAACGGCCGCGCGAGCCGGCCTGGAGGGCAAACGGGATGACGGGCAGGACATTGCTGATCGCGGCCATGCTGGCGGCCGTCGGCGCGAGCGCCGCCGGCGCGCAGGAGCCGGTCAAGATCGGCATGATCACGACGCTCTCGGGCCCGGGCGGCTATATCGGCCAGGACATCCGCGACGGCTTCCAGATCGCGCTCGACCTCGAAGGCGGGAAGCTCGGCGGCGTGCCGATCCAGCTTCTCGTCGAGGACGACGGCTTCAAGCCCGGCCAGGGCAAGCAGGTCGCCGACCGCATGATGAAGAGCGACAAGGTCAAGCTCCTGACCGGAATCGTGTTCTCCAACATCGCGGTCGCGACCGTCCCGGACGTGCTCGACGCTGACGGCATCTACGTGAGCCCGAACGCCGGGCCGTCGAACTTCGCGGGCAAGGACTGCCACCGCAACTACTTCGTCGTGTCCTGGCAGAACGACAATCTGCACGAGAGCGCGGGGCAGAACGCGACGGTGCTCGGCTACAAGAAGGCCTTCATCCTGGCCCCGAACTATCAGGCCGGGAAGGACGCGCTCGCCGGGTTCAAGCGCTTCTTCAAGGGGGAGATCGCGGGCGAGGTCTATACGCGCCTCGACCAGACCGATTACGCGGCCGAGATGGCGCAGATCCGCGCGGCCAATCCGGACGTCGTGTTCCAGTTCCACCCGGGCGGGCTCGGGATCGCCTTCATGCGGCAATACCAGCAGGCCGGGCTCCTCGGGCAGGTCCCGATGGTGGTGGCGGCGCCCTCCATGGACGCCACGACCGCGTCCGCGGTCGGCGAGGCGGCCGTCGGCGTCAACCTGACCACGCATTGGAACACGGATTTCGACAATCCTGGCAGCAAGCGTTTCGTCGAGGCCTTCCAGAAGAAGTTCAACCGCGCGCCGACCTTCTACGCCTCGCAATCCTACGACACCGCGCTCGCGATCGGGGCGGCGCTCAAGGGCACAGGCGGCAAGGTCGACGATACGGAGGCTTTCCGGCGCGAGATGCTGAAGGCGAGCTTCTCGTCGATCCGCGGCCCCTTCAAGTTCGGCCCGAACCAGCACCCCATCCAGGATTGGTGGGCCGCGAAGGTCGAGAAAGGACCGGACGGCAAGCCGGTCATCAAGACGACCACGAAGGTCATGTCGAACCACGGCGACGTGTACGCCAAGGATTGCAAGCTCTGAGGGTGCGGGCCGCGTCCGGCTGACGCCATGGTCCTCGTCTACGAGCAGGTGCTGAACGGGCTGCAGCTCGGCGTCACCCTGTTCCTGCTCGCCGCGGGGCTCACGCTCATCTTCGGCATCATGGGCGTAATCAACCTCGCCCATGGCTCGCTCTACATGGTGGGCGCCTATGCGGCCGCGCTGACGGCCGCGAAGATAGGTTCCTTCCTGCTCGCGGTCCCGGCCGGCCTCGCTGCCGCCGCGCTCGCCGGCATGGCGATGGAATACCTGGTGATCCGCCACCTCTACGCGCGAGACCACCTCGACCAGGTTCTCGCGACCTTCGGGCTCATCCTGTTCTTTAACCAGGCGGTCGTCCTCCTCGTCGGGCGTCAGCCGCTCTTCGTCGCGATCCCGGCGGCGCTCGACGGGGCGGTGCCGGTCGGCGCCGGCATTCAGTACCCGGTCTACCGGCTCGCGATCCTGGCGGTCGGGATCGCGGTCGCGATCGGGCTTTACCTCCTCATCGGCCGCACGCGGCTCGGCATGCTGGTGCGGGCGGGCGCCACGCATCGCGACATGGTGCGGGCGCTCGGCGTCGACATCCGGCTCCTCTATACGATCGTCTTCGGGCTCGGCGCGCTTCTCGCCGGGCTCGCCGGGTTGATGGCCGGCCCGTTGCTCGCCGTGCAGGTGGGCATGGGCGAGCAGATCCTCATCCTGACCTTCGTGGTGGTGGTCATCGGCGGGCTCGGCTCCATCCGGGGCGCCTTCTTCGGCGCGCTGATCGTCGGGGTGGTCGATACGCTGCTCCGCGCCTTCCTGCCGGGCGCGCTCCGGACCGTGATGCAGGGGTCGGAGGCCGACGCGCTCGGCGCCGGTCTCTCGTCGATGGGCGTCTATCTCCTGATGGCGGCCGTGCTCCTCGTGCGGCCGCGCGGCCTCTTCCCGGCCCATGGCTGAGGCGGCTCTCGCGCCCGCGACGCCCGCCCCCGCGGCGGGCCGGACCCGGACGATGCTGGCCCTCGTCATGCTCGCCGCGGCCCTCCTCGCACTGCCGTTCGTGGCGACCGCGCTCGGCGACAGCTCGATCATCACGCTCGCGACCCGCATCGTGATCCTGGCGATCGCGGCCGCTTCACTCAACCTCGCGCTCGGCTACGGCGGACTCGTGAGCTTCGGCCATGCGGCCTATTACGGGCTCGGCGGCTACGTAGTCGGCATCCTCTACGCGTCGCTGCGGGAGCCGATGTTCGGCGTCCTGCCGGCGACCGACCAGCTCCTCGTGACCCTCCCGCTCGCCGTGATCGTCGGCGGGGTCGCGGCCCTGATCCTCGGCGCCATGTCGCTGCGCACGAGCGGGGTGCAGTTCATCATGATCACGCTCGCCTTCGCGCAGATGCTCTTCTTCCTGTTCGTGTCCTTGAAGGCTTATGGCGGCGACGACGGCCTCTCGATCCGGCGCCGCAATGCGCTGCCTTTCCTGAACACGCGCGACGAGACGACGTTCTACTTCGTCTGCCTCACGGTCGCGGCGCTCTATTTCGCGCTCCTGCGCCGGGTCGTCGGATCGCGCTTCGGCCTCGTGCTCGGCGGCATCCGGCAGAGCGAGCGGCGGATGGAGGCGCTCGGGATCCGCACCTACCGCTACAAGCTCGTCGCCTTCGTGATCTCCGGCATGGGCTGCGCGCTCGCGGGCGCGCTCATGGCGAACTACGCGCGCTTCGTCAGCCCCGACATGCTGCATTGGACGCAGTCGGGCGAGTTCATGATCATGGTGATCCTCGGGGGCGTCGGGACCTGGCTCGGCCCGGCGGTCGGGGCGGCGATCCTGATCCTCCTGGAGACTGTCCTGGCCGCCTGGACGGAGCATTGGCAGGTCGTGCTCGGGCCGCTCCTCGTCCTCATCGTCCTGTTCGGCCGCTCCGCGGTGGAGCGCGTCGCCGCCCGGATCGCGGGACGCCGCTCGTGACCGGCGCGCCGCTTGAGATCGCGGGATTACGCAAGCGATTCGGCGGCCTCGTCGCGACGGACGACGTCACGCTCGCGATCCGGCCGGGCGAGCTCCACGCCCTCATCGGGCCGAACGGAGCCGGCAAGACGACCCTCGTCGCGCAGCTCATGGGCGCGCTGCGGCCGGATGCCGGGACGATTCGGCTGGACGGCGAGGACATTGGCGCGTTGCCGACGCCCGATCGGGTGACGCGCGGGCTCGCCCGGACCTTCCAGATCACCGAGCTCCTTCCCGATTACTCGGCGCTCGACAACGTCGCGCTCGCGATCCAGGCCCGGCTCGGCCATTCCTTCCGCTTCTGGCGCGACGCCCGCCGGGACGAGGCCCTGCGCGGTCCGGCACGCCGCGTCCTCGGCCAGGTCGGCCTGTCGCCCCGCGCCGAGAACCGGGTCGCCGATCTGAGCCACGGCGAGCACAAGCAGCTCGAGCTCGCGGTCGCGCTCGCCACCAATCCGCGGATCCTGCTCCTCGACGAGCCCATGGCGGGGCTC
>JAFAPJ010000658.1 GCA_019247255.1 Methylobacteriaceae bacterium
GACGCTCCCCTACGCGCTCGGCTTCCACCCGGCCTTCCGCTGGCCCTTCTCAGTGGCGGACAAGACGGGTCATCGCGTCGCCTTCGAGGCCGAGGAGAGCCGCGACCTGCCCGAGGTCGCGTCCGGTGGGCTCCTCGCGCGCCACCACCGTTTGGCGCCGCTCGACGGTCGCGTGCTGCCGCTCTCGCCCGCCATCTTCACGGAAGCGCTCGTCTTCCTGCGAGCGCGCAGCCGCGTCTTCCGCTTCGAGGCCCCGGACGGCGCCGCGATCGCGATGGCGGTCGAGGGCTTCCCGCATCTCGCCGTGTGGTCGCGGCCCACCGCGCCCTTTCTGTCGCTGGAAGCCTGGACGGGCCACGCGCAATGGCAGGACGAGCCGGGCGAGCTCGCGACGCGCGATTCGATGATCCTGCTCGCGCCGGGCCAGACGCGCCGGCATCGCGCGATCCTGACCGCGACGCTGCCCGGCTGAGCGCGACCCGGTCGCGAACCGACCGAAGCGAACGCCACGCGAAACCCAGGGCGCGGCGAGGGGTTGGCCCGACAACCCCCACATTCGCCGGACCTGCCCCATGCGCGACTACCCGAGGCCGCCCTTTCCCGATCAGCCGCAGAACATGCCGGGCGAGACCCGGCGCATGGAGCCGGCGCCGGATCACGGCGAGACGAGCTACAAGGGGAGCGGGCGGCTCGCCGGCAAGGCCGCGCTGGTCACGGGCGCCGATAGCGGCATCGGCCGCGCGGTCGCGATCGCCTTCGCCCGCGAGGGCGCCGACGTCGCGATCGCCTATCTGGACGAGCACGCGGACGCCAAGGAGACGGCGCGCTGGGTCGAGGAGGCGGGCCGCAAGGCGGTGCTGCTTCCGGGCGACATCAGCCAGCCCGAGACCTGCCGCGAGATCGTGCGCAAGACGGTCGACGCGTTCGGACGTGTCGACATCTTGGTCAACAACGCGGCGCACCAGAGCACGGTCGCAACGCTGGAGGACCTCACGGACGAGGAGGTCCTTCTCACCTTCAAGACGAACATCGTGGCGATGTTCATCATCACCAAGGCCGCGCTGCCGCACATGAAGGCGGGCGCAGCCATCATCAACACGGCCTCGGTCAACGCCGACAATCCGAGCCCGCAGCTCCTCCCTTATGCGGCCACGAAAGGCGCGATCGAGAACTTCACGGCGAGCCTCGCCCAGATGCTGGCCGAGCGCGGCATCCGGGCGAACTCGGTGGCGCCGGGTCCGATCTGGACGCCGCTCATCCCATCCACCATGCCGGCCGAGAAGGTGAAGCAGTTCGGCAGCCAGGTGCCCATGAAGCGCCCCGGCCAGCCGGCGGAGCTCGCCCCGGTCTACGTGCTCCTCGCGTCCGACGAGGCGAGCTACGTCTCCGGCGGCATGATCGCGGTGACGGGGGGCAAGCCGATCATCTGAGCGGCAATCGCGGGCGGCTTCCGTCCCGACCGCGCGATTTCCCGCGGTCGGTGCAATCGGCCCAAGCGTCGTCGAAGGACGCCATCAGCTGACGCTGCAGGCTGGCGCGCTTCCGGAGGGAGTGAGGTCCGCCAGCCTCGACCCCTCGCGCACCGCGATCGCGGTTCCCGCGAGCGCACTGCCCCTCGCCCCCACGCGGCCCGCGCTCCCGTTCGGCCGCGAGTTCCGGTCGCTGCTCGACCTGAAGCGGCGGACGATCGGGCCGATGCTCGGCGTCACCCTCGCGGCCTTCGTGGTCGTGCTCGTGCTCGCCGGCTATGCCCGGCCGCTCATGACCGCGAAGGTCGCCGGCTCCCTTCCTCTCGGCTACGCGCTCATCGCCGGGATCTACGGCCTGTGCTGGGGCGTCGCCGTCCTCTACGCGTACCTGGCGGACGCCCGCTACGATCCCCAGGCCGAGCGCGCGGTCGCGGAGCAGGGAGCGCGCCCATGAAGGCGCTGGCGCTCGTCATCTTCGCGATCATCCTCGGCGCGACGCTTCTTATCACCTATTGGGCGGCCCGGCGGACCAAGAGCGCAGAGAGCTTCTACGCGGCGAACAGCAGCCTCAGCCCCGTCCAGAACGGCTTCGCGCTCGCGGGCGACTGGATGAGCGCCGCGGCGTTCCTCGGCTTCACCGGCCTCGCCGCGCTCTACGGCATGGACGGCACGCTCTACGCGGCGGGCGCGCTCGTCGCGTTCCTGCCGATCCTGATGCTGGTGGCGGAGCCCCTGCGCAACACCGGCCGGTACACGCTGGGGGACGTCATCGCGTTCCGCATGCGGCGCCCCGCGGCGCGCCTCGCCGCGGTCGTCGGCGCCGTCCTCGTCAGCCTCGCCTACCTGATCCCGCAGATGGCGGGCGGCGGCGCGCTCATCAAGCTGCTCCTCGGCCTGCCCTACAGCCTCTCCGTCGTGATCGTCGGCCTCGGCATGATCGTCTACGTGACGTTCGGGGGCATGCTGGCGACGAGCTGGGTCCAGATCGTCAAGGCCGTGCTCCTCCTCGGCACGGCCGCGCTCATCATGCTGCTCCTCCTCGCCCGTTTCGACTTCAACCCGCTCGCACTCTTCTCGGCCATGGAGGCGCGCTACGGGACGGCGATCCTGGCCCCGGGCAACTACCTGAAGCACCCGCTTGACCAGCTCTCCCTCGGCCTCAGCTTCGCGCTCGGCACGGCGGGGCTGCCGCACGTGATGACCCGCTTCTACACCGTGCCGGATGCCCGGGCGGCGCGCCGGTCGGTCATCTGGCTCATGTTCCTCGCCGGCTCCTTCTTCTTCGTCACGACGCTCATCGGCTTCGGCTCGGCCGTGCTCGTCGGGCAGGACGCGATCCGGGCCTCCGACCGCGGCGGCAACCTCGCGCTCCCGCTTCTCGCCCAGCATCTGGGCGGCGGACCGGACAGCATCTGGGGCCAGATGCTCCTGGCCTTCGTGGCAGCGGTCGCGTTCGCCACGATCCTCGCGGTCGTGGCCGGACTCACGCTCTCGACCTCGGGCGCCATCGCGCACGACGTCTACGTCAACGTCATCCGCCGCGGTCAGGTGAGCGAAGCCGAGCAGGTGCGGGTCGCGCGGTGGGCGACGTTCGGGGTCGGGCTCGTCGCGATCCTGCTCGGCCTCCTGGCCGAGGGCGTGAACGTCGCGGTGCTCGTGATCCTGGCGATCTCGGTCGCGGCGAGCGCGAACTTCCCGGTGATCGTGCTCTCGCTGTTCTGGCGGCGCTTCAACACCGCGGGCGTGATCGGCGGCATGGCGACCGGTCTCGTCTCGGCGGTCGCGCTCGCGCTGGTGGGGCCGGCTTTCCTGGGGCCGGCGGCGCTCTTCCCGATCGTGAACCCGGCGATCCTCAGCATGCCGCTCGGCTTCCTCGGCGCGGTGCTCGGCACCTATCTCGGCAGCCGGGAGGCGGACGCCGATGCCCATTTTGACGCCGTCCTGTTTCAGGCCCAAACCGGCCGCGCGCCGGCTTGACCGCAAGGCGCAACCCTCGCGAGGCGATAGGCGCGCATGATCAAGGCCTTCGTGTTCGATGCGTATGGCACGCTCTACGACGTGCAATCGGTCGCGGCCGTCACGGACGCGGCCTTCCCGGGGCACGGCAGCTACATCACGCAGGTCTGGCGCCTGAAGCAGCTCGAATACACCTGGCTGCGCTCCCTGATGGGCCGCTACGAGGATTTCTGGACCGTCACGCGGGACGCGCTGGCTTACACCCTGAAGACCCTCGACCTCGCGGCCGACGAACGGCTCTTCGACGAGCTCGCCGAGGCCTATAACCGGCTGACCCCCTACCCGGACGCGGCCGCGACCCTCGAGCGCCTCTCCGCCCATCGCCGCGCGATCCTGTCGAACGGCAGCCCCGGCATGCTGGCCGCGCTCGTGCGCAATTCCGGTCTCGACCGCCTGCTCGAGCAGACGATCAGCGTCGATTCCCGGCGCGTCTTCAAGCCGGACCCGCGCGCCTACGAGCTCGTCGAGGAGCGGCTCGGTGTGGCGCCCGGCGAGGTCCTTTTCGTGTCCTCGAACGGGTTCGACATCGCGGGCGCGAAGAGCTTCGGCTTCCGGGTCGCCCGCATCCAGCGCGTGCCGCCGAGCGCGCTCGCCGGGGAGATCGGAACCGAGACGCGGCTCGAGCCCCTGACGCTGTTCAAGGCGCTGCGCATGCAGGACGAAATGCTCGGCTACGGGGCGGACGTGACGGTCCGCTCCCTCGCGGAGCTCGCCGACTTGCCGCCGGGCTGATCGCGCCGGGCAGACGCCGCGCCTTCGGTCGCCGTCACCTGGCCCGGATGTCCTCCGGGCGCGACGGCTGGCGGACGGGACGATGCGCATGTTAGCCCGCTCTCTGTCGTGAAGCCGCCCGAGATCCGTCGCCTCCCCGTCCTGCCCGTCCGATCGGAGCGCCGCGACACGCCCGGCGCGCTGCCGTGACCGGGCGACCGCTGGTCTCGGCCGATCTCGACGCCTATGCCGAGGGCGGCTTCTACGAGGGACCTGAACGCCTTGCCGCGTTGCGGGCGGAGGCGCGGCCGAGCGAGATCCTGGCGGAGCTCTTTCCGCGCTACAGCTATCGGCGGCCGGTCCCGGCCGGCATGATCCAGGGCGCTCCCGAGGTGGTCGCGGCCCGCGAGGCGCGCGACCGGGCGCTCGAAGCCGATTTCCGGGTCGGCGCGCGCTCGTCCCTCGTGCGGCTCGGCCCCTGCCGCATCCTGGACCGCGCGATCTACCTCGAGACCGATCGCGGCCTCGCGGGCCTCTACGAGACGCAGCGCGACTGCGACCGGCCCTACCTCACGCATTCCGATCCCGAGGGCACCGCGACCGAACGCCTGCCGCCGTCGCACGACTACCTGTTCCTGGGATCCGTCGGCTCGTTCAATTACGGCCATTGGCTCGTCGACGACCTGAGCCGCCATCCCGCGATCGCTGCGGCCGCGGCAGCCGCGGCGCGCCCGCTCTGCCTGCTGCTCGCGGGCCACGGCCCCTACATGGACGAGGTCCGGCGCGGGACGATCGACGCCGTTGCGGGCGGGATGGCGGGCGTCCCGATCCGCTTCCTGGCGGCCGACCGGGCCTACGCGGCCGAGACCCTGCTCTACCCGACGCCGACGAGCCGCCACCCGGTCCTGAAATCGCCGGCCGCGCTCGACGCTCTCGCCGAGGCGGCCCGCGCCTTCGCGGTCGCGGCCGACGCGCGGCCGAGCCGGCGGCCGCCGGCCCGGGTCTACCTGCACCGCCGGGCCGAGCATGGGCGCGTGCCGGCCGACGAGGCGGCGCTCGTGGCGGCCCTGCAGCGCCGGCGCTTCTTCGTCGTCGATCCCGAGGGCGCGACCCTGGCGCAGCTCTTCGGCCTGCTTCTCGAGGCCAGGCTCGTCGTCGGCGTCATGGGCGCCGCCATGACGAACACGCTCGTCTGCCGGCCGGGCACGCGCGTCCTGCACCTCGCGCCCGACAGCTTCGACGACCCGTTCTACTGGGATCTCGCGGCCGTGCGGGGCCACCGCTACATGGAGATCGCCTGCCCGCCTGCGGCCGCAGACCCCACGCGCTTCGACCTCGATCCGCACCGCCTCGCGGACGCGCTCGACGCGCTCGAGGTCTAGTCGCGGCCGAACCAGCGCCGGCGCGGCTTGGTCGAGGCTGGGGCTGGAGGGCCGGGGAGGGCGTGATGCTGGGCGGGATCGAGCCGCGGGGCGAGGCGGGCGCGCTCGTCGAGGCTCGCCTCCAGCTTGCGGAACGTCGCGAAGAACTCGATCTCGGCATAGCGCGTGGGATCAAGTGCCACGAGCGCGAGCGGCAGGAGGCCCGCCGCGATCACCGTCGTCCAGGCTCGCGCGAAGCTCCAGGGCGTCCAGACGGTGCAATGCACGTCCGGCCGCTCGCCTCCGGCCGCGACGGCCTCCGCGATCCGGCGCGGGACGTCGGGCTCGCCGGCGTGAATGCGGCGCGGCGCTGGGCGGCCAAGCCAGACCTCGCCGCCGTCGATCTCCGCGCAATGGAGGAGATGGTCGTAGACCTGACCGGGCGTGGGCGCGCGCGGCCGCTCAACCGCCCAGCCGAGGAGCTCGCGGGCCAGCGTCGGCTCGCGCAGGTGGTCGAAGGTGAAGCGCTTGTCGGGCACCGCGAGGCAGAGATGGCCGCCTTCGCGCAGGCAGGCCGCGATGTCGGCGAGCCAGCCGACGGGATCCGCGAGA
>JAFAPJ010000179.1 GCA_019247255.1 Methylobacteriaceae bacterium
GCTCGCGCGCGGGGAGATGACGGTCGACGGGGTCACGCTCGACCTGCGCCGGGTCACGATCCCCATCTTCAATCTCGCGACGCGCGAGGACCACATCGCGCCGGCGAAATCGGTCCACCGCGGGTCCAAGTGCTTCGGCGGCGAGGTGGAATACGTGGTGGCGGGATCGGGCCACATCGCGGGCGTGGTCAATCCGCCGGCGAAGCCGAAATACGGTTTCTGGACGGGGCCCGTCGGCGAGGGATCGTTCGAGGACTGGCTCGGCTCGGCCGAGCAGCATACGGGCTCCTGGTGGCCCTATTGGTTCGCCTGGATCGAGCGCCAGGCGCCGGAGCGCGTGCCGGCGCGGCGTCCGGGCTCGAACCTGCTCCCGCCGATCTGCAACGCGCCCGGAACCTACGTGGCCATGCTCGCCTGAACGGGACGAGGTTCGTCGGCTTCTCGGACCACGCTCGCGGCACGTCGGCGCGCGCCATCGGCAGGCAGGCCGTCGGTGACGCTCACGGCGCGGGAACGGTCCGCGCCCAATTCCGTTGGACTCGGTTGCGGCTCAGCTTGAGCGTCAGGGTGACCATGTCTGCGGAACTTGAGCGGCGCTCCGTCGTCGTGACCGGGGCTTCGAGCGGGATCGGTCTCGCGACTGTCCGGATGCTTCTCGGTCGCGGCGTTCGCGTATACGGCGCCGTGCGGCACGAGGACGACGCCGATCGTCTCGCGCGCGAGATCGGGCCCGCCTTCGTGCCGCTCGTTCTCGATCTTCGGGACGGCGAGGCGATCAACGCCGCGGCCGCGGAGGTCCGAGCCGAGCTCGGCGGGCGCACGCTATTGGGTCTCGTCAACAACGCGGCCGTCGTGCTGCCGGGACCTGTTCTCTTCCAGCCCTTCGACGAGATCCAGGAGCAGATCGAGACGGATCTGCTGGGCACCATCCGGATAACGCGCGCCTTCGCGCCGCTGCTCGGGGCCGATTGGACGCTCAAGGGCGAGCCTGGCCGGATCGTGATGATGTCCTCCACCGGCGGGAAGCTCGGCCAGCCTTTCCTATCCGGCTATCTCGCCTCGAAGACGGGGCTCGAGGCGTTCACCGAGACGCTGCGGCGCGAGCTGCAGCTCTTCGGGATCGACGTCGCGGTGATCGGCCCGGCCTGCGCCTCGACACCGATCTGGGACAAAGCGCGTCCTGCTCGGGGCCGCTACGCCGGCACGCCGTATTGGAGCTCCTTCGATAGCGCGCTGGACAAGCTCACGACCGTCAGCAGGCGCCAGGGCGTGTCGCCGGAGACGCTCGCGGACTCCGTTTGGCACGCGCTCTCGGCGCGACGGCCTCGGCGCCGTTACACCCCCGCACGCCATCCCATTCTCGAAGGGGCGATCGCGCGCGCAACCTCGACGCGCCTCCTCGACCGCCTCTTCGATCTCGCGCTCGGCCTTCGCCCCTCCCGACGGTAAGTCCGGCAGCCCGGCGGGATCGTCAGGCGACCGGCGTCCAGATCACGTCGTCCACGCGCTCGGCGCCGGACGCCAGCATCGCGAGCCGGTCGAAGCCGAGCGCGACGCCCGAGGCAGGCGGCATGAGGGCGAGCGCCGCGAGGAACTCCTCGTCGATCGGGTAGCGCTCGCCGTAGACTCGCGCCTTCTCGACCATCTCGGCCTCAAATCGACGGCGCTGCTCGTCCGCGTCGGTCAGCTCGCCGAAGCCGTTCGCAAGCTCCACGCCGCAGAGATACAGCTCGAACCGCTCCGCCACGCGCGGGTCGTCCGCGGCCGGCCGCGCGAGCGCCGCTTCCGGCACGGGATACCGGTCGAGGATCGTCGGCCGGTCGATCCCGAGCCGCGGCTCCACCCGCTCGACGAGCGCGCGGGAGAACAGGTCCGACCATGTGTCGTCCGCCGCGACCCGGATCCCGGCCCCCCGGCAGGCCTCGGCGAGAGCCGCCCGATCGGTCTCGCCCGCGGCGTCCACCGTCGCCAAAAGTTCGATCCCGGCGTGACGCCGGAATGCGTCGTGCACGGACAGGCGCTCGGGCTCCGCTCGCGGGTCCGCGACCCTGCCGCGGAAGCTGAAGCGGTCACGGCCGGAGAGCGTCGCGGCGAGCCGCACGAGCGCGACCGTATCCGCGACGACGGAATCGTAGGTCTCCTCCGTCCGGTACCATTCGAGCATCGTGAATTCGGGGTGGTGCAGCGCCCCGCGCTCGCGGTTCCGAAAGACGTGCGCCAGCGCGTAGAGGCGCCGCTCCCCGGCGGCGAGCAGCTTCTTCATCGCGAGTTCGGGCGAGGTATGGAGGTACAGGTTCTGGCGGGTGAGGTCGGGCGCGACCGCATGTGTCGCGAAGGCGTGCAGATGCGCCTCGTTGCCGGGCGAGATCTGCAGCGCCGACGGGTCGACCTCCAGGAAGTCGCGCGCGGCGAACCAGAGGCGCATCTCCGACAGCATGCGGTTGCGCAGGAGGAGGCGCGGTCGGCGTTCCCCGTGCCGGTCCGGATTCCACCAGGGGGAGTTCATGCAGCCGGCATATCAGGACGTGGACGTCAGCCGTAGCGAAGCTTGAGCGCGACCGCCGTTCCGGTCAGCGCCAGGCTGATGCCGTTCGCCGCGATGAGCGGGACGTCGCTGCGCCCGAACCCGTAGGCGATCCAGAGCGCGAGACCGGTCGCGAGGATCGTCAATGTTCGGATCGAGAGGTCGCTCGTGGAGCGCGAGCGCCAGGCTTTCATGACTTGCGGCAGGTTCGCTCCCGCCGTGCAGACCGCCGCGAGGTAACCCAGGATCTCAAGCCCCACATCGTACTCCCAGGCTGGTGACGACCGACCAGACCAAGGCCGCAATGCGGAGCTCATGGCGGGCGTTCCGCGCGGCGACCCCAGTCAGACCGCGGCGACAGGCCCGCCCGCGCGCATCTCCTCCA
>JAFAPJ010000519.1 GCA_019247255.1 Methylobacteriaceae bacterium
CGCTTGCGACCGGCTTGGCTGACCAGAATGATTATGACCATGGTCGCCCTAGGCGTTGCCCTCGCGCCCTGCCTAGTCATGGCGCAGGACGTGAAGGCAATCCCACTCGATCCAGGCTCATTCTACGAGACGTTCCTCGACACCCCAATCGCGACCCGCGGCGCGCTCGTCGGCGCCTCGATCGTGGGTCTTAGGCTCGCCTCGGGCTCGCTGCCCTTCGACCCCACGCGGCTGAGGCTCGCGCGCGTCCCGGACGGCGCGCAGCCGATCTGCCTCAAGATTATATCACGCGATGGGCGCTACTTCGCCCGTGCCCGTTACAAGCCTGCGGGAACGGCAGAGGCTCCATTCGAGTACCCGTCGCATGTCCGCGATCGCCTCGGCACGTACCGCGAGGCCGACATGGCGGTGGCGGCCACCAACTGCGCCGACGGCAAGGGCCAGGATTTCCTCGCCGCGCGCTACGACGCGGACGGCCCGGGCTTCTCGGAGCTCGTCGTACAGGTCCGCGCGGGGGACGCGCGGATCCGCGCTCAGCTCGGGGCCGACAACCAGCCCCTTGGGCCCGCCGTGATCTGCCAGCCGGTGCGCGACGGGCCTAGCGTCGGCTTCTCGCTCGAGTGCACGCTTCCGCTTCCGGCCGATCGGGCGGGCAAGGTTCAACTCAGCGTGGGCGAGACCGGCTCATCCGGAGAGATCGCCGTGAAAACGTATTCCGTCGTGCTGCCGTCGCGGTTACGGTGAACCAGCCGCCGATTAATCCACACGGCCCGCGAGAGCTGCCAGTGAGCGGCGCGGCCCCGGGCGCACCGCGGCGCTTCCTCGGGCTCGCGGTCGTTCTGCGAATTGGGGCCTTCGCGCCCCTTGTCGCGGGCGCGCTCTATTTTCTGGTGTTCACGCCGTCGGCGCCCACCGTCGCTGTTATCCAGGCGACAGTCGAGGCGGTGTCGTTCCAGGTTTCCGTGCCCGAGATGGCGCAACTTCGCCTTCCCGGTTACGGCCTCTCGTTCGAGTCGCCGGGTGCCCAGGGGGATCTCGGCTTCAAAAATCGCACCATCGCTTCAGCGACGGCGAAGAAGCCGCTGTGCCTCACAGGCGTGCTCGTCCCAGAGCCTGGGACGACCGTCACCTATAAGCGGCACGGGTCCGGGCCAATCACGATTATCTTCGAGCGTTCCGACGGCCGGCCTGCCGCCTCGTTCGAGTTCGCGTCCGGCGCCGCGCCCGAGGCCGCCCGCCGCTCCTCCTGGCTGCGCCTCGAGGCCAAGGCGGCCAGCGACGACGATACCAAGGCCAAGGACAAGCCAACCTGCGAAGGTGAAGCGGCGACGCGGCTTCCCCTGTATGGGGTCGCCGATCTCGGTACCGAGATCCGCCCCGTTTCGGCGGGCGAGGAGCCGAGCTCGGGCCTGCTGCTCGACGGCACCATCGACATCTTTGCGCAAACGCTCGAGCTCAGGGGCCTCGGGGACGGCGTGCCGCGGCTCTACCCGGCGAGCGGCGGCTCGATCACCATCCCGCCCGGCTCGCGAGTAACAGAGTACACGACTGGCGACCGTCCCCGCCAGCCCTGGACGGGCTTCGTCGCCCTCGGCACCGACGAGGCGCTGTCGGTGAAGGTAACCACGGGCGCGACGCGGCTCGCGCTTATTCGACCGGGCCTCAGCCTGCGCCCCGAGGTGTTATCGATCGGCCTTTTCGCGCAGCTTGCGAACGACCCGACCCTCGTCGCCGCCCAGGTCGTGGCAGCGCTCTTGTTCTCCTGCCTCCAAATCGCCGGCACCGGGCTCGCCTGGTGGTCGGGGCGGGACGCGATGGTGCACCCGACGGCGCCTTCGCCGAGCCCGGGCCCGAGCAGCTCCGGCCGTCCGGCGTCCCTTGGCACCAGCATCAGGCAGGCAGGTTAATGACATTGCGCTGTCCCAACCGGTCGAACCCTGGGGAGCAACACGTTGGATCGGGTGCGGCTTGACATTGCGTCCCATGAGCCTTCGGGCGTGGCTCCCGCTCGTGATCGCAGCGGGTCTCGTCGCCCTGTTCGCTCGCTCCGCCTGCGCCGAGTCCGAGGCGCTAGCCCGGTCGACGCCAAGTGTAGCCGAGATCATAGCCTGGATCGACGCCGAGACGCCGGATCCGGCGCGCATTGCTCGCGAACGCGCGCGGGCCGAAGCCGAGCCGCCTACGGATGGCGCAGGCGGGACGTTGGCGCGTTTCCACGCCGAGCGGGCGGACGCTCGCACAGCGGTCGGCGACGCGGTCGGAGCCGCGGCAGACCTCGCTCGCGCGGTCGAGCTCGGGCG
>JAFAPJ010000540.1 GCA_019247255.1 Methylobacteriaceae bacterium
GATGAGCGGCATCGCCGCGAAGGCGAGGCGGGCGCCCGGCCGATGCGGTCCGAGGAAGCCGCGGACGAGCGCGACCGCGACCGCGATCGCGCAGAGCGGATAGAGCGGCAGGACGTAATGCGGCAGCTTCGTCGGGAAAGCCTCGAAGAGAAGCCAAGCCGGGGCCGTCCCGGCCGCGATGAAGATCGCCCAGTCCTGCCGACGCTCGCGCCAGAGAAGCGGCACCGTCATCGCGGCGAGCACGGCGCCCGGCCAGAAGGTCGCGAAAAACGCGACGAGGTAGAAGCCAGGCGGCGCGCCGTGCTGCTGCTGACCGGTCGTGACCTTGCCGAGGAGATCGTCGCCCACCGCGAGACGGTAGAACTCGCCGCCGGACTTCACGGCGATGGCCAGGAACCAGGGCAGGACGACCACGAGCACGAGGAGGAGACCGAGCCCGGGCCTGAGCGCGCGAAGCCAGGCGGCCGAGCGGTCGCGCCAGGACAGGAGCGCGGCAGGCAGCCCGAGGAAGAGCAGGATCATCGGGCCCTTGATCAGGACCCCGAACGCGATTGCGGCCCAGAAGACCGCGACCGTCCGGCCCGGCTGCCCGCCGGCCTGCCGTCCGAGCCAGGCCCGAGCCAAGGCGCCGAACGCGGCCGTGCAGCAGGCGAGCAGCATCGCGTCCGTCTTCGCGAGCCGCGCCTCGACCGAGAGGAGGAGCGAGGCCGCCACGAGCGCGGCCGCGAGGAAGGCCTCGCGCCGCCCTCCGAACGCGAGCCCGGCCCAATAGGTCAAGAGCACGGCCGCGAGCGCACCGAGGAGCGACGGCACGCGGTAGAGGGCGATCGTGCGCCGTGCCGCCGGAACTCCGAGCGCCTCCGCCGCCGTGACGCTCGCCGCCTGCAGCCAGTGGATGCCGATCGGCTTCTTGTAGCGGACCTCGTCCTGGAACCGGATATCGACGAAATCGCCGGCTTCCAGCATCTGCTTCGTGGCCTGCGCGAAACGGGGCTCGTCCCGGTCCATCGGCTGGAGGGTGGCGAATCCCGGGAGCAGGCAGGCGAGCGAGAGCGCGAGGAGGAGCGCAGCCGCTCGGCCATGGCCCGCCTCCGCGACGGCGAGCAGGCGCTCGACGAGCGAGCGGCTCGTGGCGCCGGCGACGGACAGTCGTTTGGTGGCGAGGCCGGACATCGGCTCGGACGATCCTCGGGAGCCTGCGCCGGCTGCCCGGACGGCGCACGACGGACGGCCGGCAGCGGGCGGCGCTCGGTTGCGTGCCCGCGCGGCGCGGCGCGTCCTGTCGGCGAAACCGATGGCCAAGTCAAACCGGCGCGAATGATCGAGCCGGCCCACGGAAGCTGTGCGTCGGCCTTCGCGAGGCTTGCCTTGCCGGGCCGTCCTGCCGAGACTGGACGGCCAGCATCGGTCGCCGGGGGGCGCCATGCCTGAAAGCAGGTCGTCACACGCGCGCGCTAGGGCCGGCCGATGAGTCGCCGCCGGCCCGAGACGCACGCCCCCGAGAAGCCAGGCCGGCCGGCCCCGCCGAGCCGCGAGGACGTCGAGCGCGCGCTGAACGCCGTGCTCGACGCCGTCGTGCCGAAGCGCCTGCCCTCCCCCAAACGCCCCCGGCCGAAGCCCGCCCGGAAGGGACCGGGGACCCGCTGAGCCCGCGAAGTGTCCATCCGGATCTCGCCGCGGGGCGGCCACAAAGCTGCCCGACGTCCTCGGTCCAATGTCGCTCGGGGCGAGGCGGAGGTTGGCATGGCTGGTGATGAAGCGCGGCTCGCGGGCATGACGGGCGGTTCGGCGCGGTTCATGCGGGACGTGGCGGCATCGCTCGTGGCGACCGCCATCGTCACGGGCGCGGTCGCATATCTGAAGCATCGGCTCGATGCGCCGGCCGCCGAGCCTGCGCCCGCGAAGCTCGCCGAGCGACTCGGTCCGGCCGGGTCCGAGGCCGGCGATCGGTCGCTCATGATCTTCGAGACGCTGGCGCTCTTCGCGCCGACCGCGCGCGACGCCGGGATCGCAGGGCAGCCGATCGCGAGCGCGACGCCGGTTCTTCCCGCCGCGCAGGCGACGGCGCGCGCGCCGCTCGCGGCCCGCTCGCTCGATCCGGCGCCGCGCCGCTTCGTGGCGGCTCTGCCGCCGAGCCGGCCGGCGGATCTCGTCACGCGTGCGGCGCCGCCCGAGCGCGTCGCGAGCGCGGCCGTGGAGCCGGCGCCGGCATCGTCTGCCCGTCGCGAGCCGCTGCGGGTGCTCGGCTGGAGCGTGCCGGGATCGGAGCACATGCCCCGTCCTGAGGACCTCGCGACCGCCGCCGGACATCTCGGCGGTCAGGTGACGAGCGTCGCGGCCAATCTCGGCGGCGTCGTCGGGCTTCGCTGAATCACGTGAGGGCCAGTCGCGCCTCCTCGTAGGCTGCGTCGACCCGCGCCTCCCCGTGCTGGCGTTCGAGGCGCCGCACGGTGAAGTGAGCCCGCGCGACGGCGCGGAAATGCTCCAGGAAGGCGGCGTTCAGCGCCGCCCCGCTCACCGCCCCGACGACCGGCACGGCCGCGGCCGCGACCTTCTGCGAGACCACGATCCCGAACCGTGAGGCGATCTGGCCGATGAGCCGGACGAAGATCGGCCCGCCGCGATCGGACAGCCCGCGCGAGGCCGCGACCCGAGCGGCCTCCGTCACGGTCTTCGCCAGCGCGCCGCGCACCGCGAAATAGCCGCTCTGCGCCAGGTCGTCCCGCTCCGTCCGGGAACCCAGCGCGAAAACCTCGAGGCAGGCGAGCGCCGTCGCCGGGTCGGACAGGTCCTCGCCTTCCTCCCGGGCGATCTCGGCGATCGCGCGCAGCATCACGATGGTCGAGAGCGGCAGCTCGACCGGCAGGGTCGCGAGGCCGAGGCTGCCCCCGAGCGCGCCGGACGCGGCCGCGGCGACCCGGTGGACGCGAACCCCGCCCGGCACCCGGCCACGCGTGAGCGAGGTCAGGGCGACCTTGAGCGCGGCCTTCAGGGCCGCCTCGGTCGCCTTCGTGACGACCTCCATGGCGGGCGCGGGCAGCGTACGGCCGAGCATCTCGAGCGGCCGGCCGGCGAGCGCGGAGAGACGCCCCGTCAGGGTCGATCCCTCCAGAATGCGCACCGCGC
>JAFAPJ010000549.1 GCA_019247255.1 Methylobacteriaceae bacterium
CCTCGCGAAACGGGCGGCCGAGCGCCTCGGGATGCTTCGCCCCGAGAATCGGAACGTAGCCGTCGTTGCACAGGAAGGCGAGGTCGGGCCCCCAGGCCAGGAACATGGGGAAGCGCGAGTGCAGCATCAGGTCGACGATGCCGTTCAGCGCCGACGGCCAGCGGTCCGGCGCGCCGAGCGGCGAGCGCGACCAGTCGTGGCGCCGCATCATCGCGCCCATTTCTCCGCCGGGAACCGGCTGCGCCGGCGTGCCCTCCCGGGCCGCTCGCACGAAGGCGTGTCGCATCGCGCGCATGGTAGGCAAGCGGGACCGCACGCGCCAGACCGGCTTCGTGCTCCAGCCCTTCGCACGTACGCGAAGGGACCGTGGCCGCGATAGCGGGCGCGGGCGGCGGCGCGGACATGCGCCGTCGCGGCCTTCGTACCAGCTTCGCATCCGGGACGTTACAAGGGTCGGATGAGCCACGCCCTCCACGCGTCCTGCGATGCGGCGACCGCCCGGTCGACCCCCGCCGACAGCCGACCGCACCACGCGAACCTGATCCTTGCAACTTCCATCCTGGCCTCCAGCCTCGCCTTCATCGACGGCTCGGTCGTGAACGTGGCGCTGCCCACGATCGGCCGCGCCTTCGCGGCGGGGGCGGACGCGCTGCAATGGGTGGTCAACGCCTACCTCCTGCCGCTCAGCGCGCTGCTGCTGCTCGGCGGCGGCGCGGGTGACCGCTTCGGCCGCCGCCGCATGCTCATCGCCGGAACCGCAGTTTTCGCGCTGGCCTCGCTCGCCTGCGCCTTCGCGCCGAACCTCCCGGTCCTTCTGGCCGGACGCCTCGCCCAGGGCGTCAGCGCGGCGCTCCTGATGCCGAACAGCCTCGCGGTGCTCGGCGCCACCTTCACGGGCGAAGCCAAGGGTCGGGCGATCGGCATCTGGGCGGCGGTCGGCGCGATGGGTGGAGCCGTCGGGCCCGTGCTCGGCGGGTGGCTCGTCGACCTCGGCAGCTGGCGGGCGATCTTCCTCATCAACGTCCCGATCGCCGGAGCGGCGGTGCTGCTGGCCTGGCGCTTCGTGCCCGTCGACGCGGACGGCGGCGACCGGCCTCTCGATGCCGCCGGCGGCATCCTCGCGAGCCTCGCGCTCGGCGCCCTCACCTGGGGGCTCACCATCGGCTCCGGGCCGCTCGGCTGGACCCCGGCCGCGATCGGCCTCCTCGTCGCCGGGATCGGGCTCGGCGCCGCGTTCGGCATCGTCGAGCGCCGGCGCGCCGACCGCGCCATGATGCCCCTCGCGCTCTTCGCGTCCCGGCGCTTCGTCGGGCTCACCCTTCTGACCTTCTTCCTCTACGGCGCGCTCGGCGGGCTCATCGTCCTCCTGCCCTACATGCTGATCGAAGGCGCGGGCTATTCCGGGACGGCCGCAGGGGCGGCGCTCCTGCCGCTGCCGCTCGTGATCGCGCTGAGCTCGCCCCTGATGGGAGCTCTAGCTGGACGGATCGGCGCGCGGCTCCCGCTCTCCATCGGGCCGCTCGTCGTCGGCCTCGGCTTCCTCCTGGCGCTGCGGATGGAAGCTGGAGGCGATTACTGGTGGACGGTGCTCCCGGCGATCCTCGTCGTGGCGCTCGGAATGTCCGGCGCCGTCGCGCCGCTGACGACCGCGGTGCTGAGCTCGGTGGATCAGGAGCATGCGGGCTCCGCCTCGGGCCTCAACAGCGCCGTCGCCCGAACCGGCGGCCTCGTGGCGACGGCGCTTCTCGGCTCCGTGCTCGCCGCCCACGGCGCGGATCTCGTCTCGGCCTTTCACGCCGCGGCCGTCGTCGGAGCCGGCGCCTGCGCGGCCGCCTCGCTCAGCGCCTTCGCCTTGGTTCGGGACGACGAGCGCACGGCTCGCGGCGCTCCGCAGGGGGCCTGACGAGACCTTTTGGTGGCGCGTGCCGCGCGCCTGCCTTGCCATCTCGCCTGGGCCGTGGTCCTGCTCCCCGCCCGCACGGCGGCCCGTCCGAAACCGGCGCCGCATGCCTTTTCCGACCGGACTGCCTTCCCCGTGAGCGCCGCGCTCGCCCGCCCCGCCCTGCCCCGCCA
>JAFAPJ010000580.1 GCA_019247255.1 Methylobacteriaceae bacterium
GGTCGGGCAAGGTGGGTCCGATCGGGAAAGGTCGATCCGAAGCCTAGCCCCGCCGGCTCCGCCCGTCCACGCGCGGACCGGGCCCAGGGGCGAGCGCGGTTTGCGCTCCACCTCAGGAATGCAGCGCAATCCTTTGACTCGGCGCAAGATTGCCCTCCCGAGCTGCGGCCGGGAGGGCCTGACCTCGCTTCACTGCGTCTGCTGCTCGCCGCCGAGCGGGGTTTGAGCCTCGGGAACCTGAGCGAGGATCTGAGGCGCCACGGCCCGGAGCGAATCCGCCTGCGCGCGCAGGCCTTCCGCCTGGCCGGCCTGACCGACGATCGACAGGACGTAGACCCCGCCCATCGGCCGCGGCATCAGCAGGTAGTTCTGGCTCCACCCCTGGTCGCCCTGGCACAAGGTCGTCAGCGCGACGCCCTTGCCGTCGCCCGTCGGCACGGCTTCGGCCGTGAAGCGACCGCTGTTGCAGGCCGACACGTCGGTCGCCACCAGGTTCGCCCGAACCTTCGGCACGTCCTCCTCGCTCTCCCCGTCCGCCCCGACGAGATGGAGCGAGCCCACCGAATCCTTCGCCTTCCAGGTCATCTCGTGGGAGGCGAGGCGTTCCGGCAGGTCCTTCGGCGAGATCTCGAAATCGGCGACCTTAGCGCGGGACAGGATGTTCGCGCCGCGCGTGATCGCCTCGATCCGGCGGTCGGTCGCGTTCGGGATGGGGTAGTTGCCGGCCGCGAGCGCGCCCGTGCTGGTGGCGGCCTGACCCTTGGCGTTCGTCGGGCCGAGCGCCGCCCAGCGCGACTGGCACTCGCGCAGCCCGTTCAGGATCGGCCCGAGACGGCGCACCGCGAAGGTCATGCGGTCGCGGCCGTCGTCGATGAAGAGGTTCTGCGCGCCTCGCAGCGCCCGCAGCGCCTCCGGTCCGTTCGGAAGGGGAACGGTCACGAGCGAGGGCGTCACGGCGGTGGCGAGCCCGTTCAGGATCGGCTCCCCGTCCACCCGGAACGCCACGGGACGCGACTGGCCCGGCCGCAGCTTCACGTCGCCGGCGACCCCGGTGAGCCAGCGGCCGTCCCGGTCGACCGAGATGAGGAAGCGCGCGCCGTTCTGAAGGTCGGAGCCGGCCTCGCAGCGGGTGAAGGCGCCCGTCCGGTCGTCCGACAGAGAGGTGAGCTGCCAGCCGTTACGCGTCACCTGGTCGAGCGTCGCGCCGTGCGCCGCGCCGGCGGCGAGCCAGGCGCCCGCGATCAGACCTGTCCTTCGGATCATCGCATCCTCACTCCCTGAGCCGGCACGCGCCTCCCGCAGGCGACGCCGGAGAAGACGGCCGTGCCCCGACATCGGGCCGCCAAGGTCGCGATGAATGTCGGCCTGGCTTCGTGTCGTCAAGCATACCTGATCGGACGCTCGCTAGAGCCAGCGCTTCCAGCGGAAGAAGAAATACGGCATGACCGCCGCGACCAGCATGAGAACCAAAGCCAGCGGATAGCCGAGCGGGGCTTCGAGTTCCGGCATCTGCTTGAAGTTCATGCCGTATATCGAGGCGATCAAGGTGGGCGGCATGAACACGACCGCCATGACCGAGAACAGCTTGATGATGTTGTTCTGTTCAAGGTTGACGAGGCCGAGCGTGGCGTCCAGGAGGAACTGAATCTTGTTCGCCTGAAAGGTCGCGTGCTCCTCGAGCGATTGCAGGTCGCGCAGCGTCGTGCGGACCTGATCACGCAATTCCTTGTCGACGCGGGCGATCCGAAGGCTCGCGGTGAGGAAGAGGAGGGTCCGCTCGATCGAGACGAGGCTCTCGCGCTGCTTGGAGATGAGGTCGCCCCAATGGCCGAGGGCGCGCAGCTGCTGCTGGTACTGCTCGTTGCGCGTGCCCGGATCGACCTTCGTGGAGAAGATGGAGCGCGACAGGTTGTCGATCTGCTCGCCCGCGAGCTGCAGGATGTCGGCCGCGCGGTCCATGATGGCCTCGATGAGCCCGGCCAGGACCTCCTCGCCGCTTCGCCCGAGCCCGGTCACGCGCGAGGCCTTGTGGAGATACATCTGGAAGGCGCGGGGCTGCTCGTAGCGCACCGTGATCAGGATCGAGCCCTTGAGGATGAAGGTGACTGGCGTCAGCACCGGCTCGTCCTCGTCGGCCCGGCTGAGCAGGCGGGCCGTGAGATAGCGCGCGCCGTGCTCGGCATAGAGGATCTCGGAGGGCTCGATGTCCTGCTGGTCCTCGCGGGTCGGCACTTCAATCCCCAGGAACTGCTCGACCTTCCGGTCCTCCTCCCGGGTCGGCGAGACGAGATCGATCCAGAGCGAATCCGCCGGCAGGCTCTCGTCCGGCCCGACCACGATCTTCTCGACGAGGCCGGTCAGGCACGGCTCGGGCGGTGTCCGGTGGACGATGATCATGCGGAGCCCTCGGGCCGGCGCCGGCCGGCCCGGCTCCTTGCCACGGGACGCGGAGCCGCGCGACGGGTCTCAGCCGGCGAGCGCGAGGGCGAGCGGGGCCTCCTCCACGAAGCCGCTCCCTTCCAGGACGATCTCCTCGAGGCTGCGCACCTCGGTCGCGAGGTTCTCGGCGAAGAAGCGCGCCGTCGCGAGCCGGGCGGGCTGGGCCGGATCGTTGTCGCCGGCCCGCATGGCCGCGGAGGCCGTGAGCGCCACCTCGGCGAGCGAGGCCGTGCCGCGTGCGATCCCGAAGAGGCGCAGGTAGGGCGTCGCGCCGGCGAGCGCCTTTTCCTGATCGCCGCGCTCGAGGCAGCCGAGCAGGAAGGCCGTCGCGCGGTCGAGGCAGTCGAGCGCCAGGCGAAGCCGCGCCGGCATATGGCCGAAAGCCGGGGTCGCGCCCGCGATGACGCGGTCGAGCACGTCGCGCATGCCGGCGAGCTCGGCCTTGACCGTCGCGCCGCCCGCGAGCGGGAGCTTGCGGGTGACGAGGTCGATCGCCTGGATGCCGTTCGTGCCCTCATAGATCGCGAGGATGCGGGCGTCCCGCATGTGCTGGGCGGCGCCCGTCTCCTCGACGAAGCCCATCCCGCCATGGACCTGGACGCCGATGGACGCCACCTCGATCCCGATATCGGTGGAGTAGGCTTTGGCGACGGGCGTGAGCAGCGAGGCACGCTCCGCCGCCGCCTGCCGAGCGGCCGCGTCGGGCGCGAGCCGCGCGCGGTCGAGCTCGGAGGCCGTCTCGAAGCAGATGGCGCGCGCCGCCCAGGTGAGCGCCTTCATGGTGAGGAGGTTTCGCTGCACGTCCGGGTGGTCGACGATCGCGCTCATCGCCATGGCGTCCGACCGGGTCGCCCGGCCCTGCCGACGGTCGCGCGCGTAGCCGAGCGCGGCCTGGTAGGCGCGCTCCGCGATCGCCACGCCCTGGATGCCGACGTTCAGCCGCGCGTTGTTCATCATGGTGAACATGCAGGCAAGGCCGCGGTTCTCCTCGCCGATCAGCCAGCCCGTCGCCCCGCCCCCGTCGCCGTAGACCATCGTGCAGGTCGGCGAACCGTGGATGCCGAGCTTGTGCTCGATCCCGGCGCAGCGCAGGTCGTTGCGCGATCCGTCCGGCAGGATCTTCGGCACGAGAAAGAGCGAGATGCCCCGCGTGCCGTGGGGCGCGTCGGGCAGGCGCGCGAGAACGAGATGGACGATGTTGTCCGTCAGGTCGTGCTCGCCGTAGGTGATGTAGATCTTCGTGCCCGTGATCCGGTAGGTGCCGTCGCCGGCCCGTTCGGCCCGCGTGCGCAGGGCCGAGAGGTCGGAGCCCGCCTGCGGCTCCGTCAGGTTCATGGTCCCAGTCCACTCGCCCGAGACGAGCTTGGCGAGGTAGCGCTCCCGGAGCTCGGGCGAGCCGTGCTTCTCGACCGCCTCGACCGCCCCGACCGTCAGAAGCGGGCCGAGCCCGAAGGCCAGCGAGGCCGCGTTCCACATCTCCGTGCAGGCGGCCGCGACGAGACGCGGCAAGCCCTGCCCGCCGAACTCGGCCGGGCCCGAGAGCGCGTTCCAGCCCGCCTCCGCCCAGGCCGCGTAGACCTCGCGCCAGCCGGGCGGCATCGTCACGGCCCCGTCCTTGAGAGGCGTACCCGCGACGTCGCCGACCCGGTTCAACGGCGCGATGCGCTCGGAGGCGAAGCGGCCCGCCTCCTCCAGCACGCTCTCTACGAGATCGAGCGAGAGGTCGCCGTAGAGGCCCGACGCGATCGCCTCGTCGAGGCCGGCGACGTCGCGCATGACGCGAACCATCTCGGCAACCGGAGCGCGGTAGCTCATGATGTCACCCTCAATCGACGCAGGAGCGTTCGGCCTTGCTCGTGCCGTGTCCCGCTGGCTTGTGACGCCGTTTCCGTCCCGTCAACACGCGATATGGGCATCGTGACCGAACGATTGGAGGCTGACGCCGCCGGGCTCGCCGCGGCGGCCGCGCTCCTGCGCGCGGGCCGGCTCGTCGCCTTTCCGACCGAGACGGTCTACGGGCTCGGGGCGGACGCGACGGACGGGCGTGCCGTCGCGGCGCTCTACGCGGCGAAGGGCCGGCCGCGCTTCAACCCGCTCATCGCCCATCTGCCCGGTCTCGCGGACGCGCGGGCTCATGGCGTTCTCGACCGCGACGCCGAGCGCTTGGCCGAGGCCTTCTGGCCCGGGCCGTTGACTCTCGTGCTCCCGCTCCTCCCCGGCTCCCCCATCAGCGAGCTCGCCCGGGCCGGGCTGCCGAGCGTCGGCCTGCGCGTGCCCGCCCACCCGGTCGCCCGCGCCCTTTTGCAGGCTGTCGGCCGGCCGGTCGCGGCGCCATCCGCGAACTTGTCGGGCCGCGTCTCGCCGACGGTCGCCGACCACGTGCTGGCCGATCTCGCGGGGTGCATCGACGCCGTGCTCGACGGCGGCGCGACGCCGGTCGGGGTCGAATCCACGATCGTCGCCTGCCTCGGCGAGGGGTCGCCGC
>JAFAPJ010000008.1 GCA_019247255.1 Methylobacteriaceae bacterium
GACCGCCCCGTCCAGATCGGGGATTGGGAGCCGCAGAGCAGCTCCGGCCGGTTCCGCGGCCGCGTCGATCTCCGCACCGCCTTCGCGGCGTCCATCAACACGGTCGCGGCCCAGCTCGGCGAGACCGTCGGGGTCCCGGCCGTCATCGCGACCGCGCGCCGGCTCGGCATCCAGTCCGACCTTCCGGCCGTGCCGAGCCTCGCGCTCGGCTCGGCCGAGGTGACCCTGTTCGAGATGACCCGCGCCTTCGCGTCGGTCGCGACCGACACGGCAGGGCTCGACGCCTACGCGGTCCAGGCGATCACGAACGGAAGCGAGGCGAACCTCTACCGGCGGGCCGCCCCGATGCCGGCCGGCGCGGGGCTCGGCGAGGCCCGGGCGAGCCTCCTCGAGGCGCTGAACGCGGTGGTGGAGAGCGGGACGGGCCGGGCGGCACGCCTGCCCGGGACGGCCGTCGGGGGCAAGACGGGCACCACGCAGGAATATCGCGACGCCTGGTTCATCGGCTTCACGCCCGAGATCACGGTCGGCGTGTGGCTCGGCAACGACGACAATTCGCCCACGGACCACGTCGCCGGCGGCGAGCTGCCGGCCACCATCTGGAACGACTTCGTGTCGCGCGCCCTTCCGGTCCTGGCGCGCCGGGGAGGGGCCGCCCCAACGCGGGTCGCCGCACGCTCGGCCGTCCAGACCACCGGGTCGACCGCGAGCCTGCCGGGCGCAGCCGCCCCGACGTCGCTTCGGGGCACGCCGACCGTGCTCGATACGGGGACGCTCGCCCTCGGCGGACGACCCTTGCGCCTTCAAGGCGTCGCCGGCGAGCCCGGCCGGATGGCGCGTCAGCTCGCCCGCTTCCTGGCCGACCGGGAAGTGTCGTGCGCGCCGGCCGAGGGCGACCTGTACCGCTGCGAGGTCGACGGCGAGAACCTGGCGGGGCTGATCCTCGCGGCCGGCGGCGCGCGAGCCTCGACCGACGCGGATCCCGAGCTTCTCGCGGCCGAGGATCAAGCCCGCTCGGCGCGTCTTGGCATCTGGCGGCGCGGCCGGTGATCGCGATCGGGGCGCGCCGGGCGCCCTCCCGTCCTTGGCGCGGGACGGGGCGGAGCTGCCCGGCGCGGCAACCAAGCTCGGCTCATCGCGTTCATTGCTGCGGGCGAGAGGAGCGCGAGGCCGGCCTCACGGCCGATCGATGTCGATGCCTGAGCCCGCTGTGACCTTTCCGCGTTCCGGGCAGGCCCGGGCGCTTCCACGGGCTTCTCGCCGAGACCAGCCTGGTCCGGCCGCCCGCCGACCGAAACGGAGTTGCAGATGAGGCCCGTTCTCGAAGTCATTCGGTCCGTCGCGCTCGCGGGAGCCGCGGCGGGACTGACCTTGCCTCTCTGGGCGGCGCCGTCCCAGGCGCAATCGAAGGGCGCCTTCGCGGAATATGCAGGGGCCTGGTCCGGCTCCGGCCGCGTGGAATCGGCGAGCGGCACCGAATCGATCCGGTGCCGGGCGCAAGGGCAGGTGGGGGAAGGCGGGACCTCCGTCACGCAGCGGCTCGTCTGCGCCAGCGCGAGCTATCAGTTCAACATCGATTGCCGCGCGACGGACAAGAGCGGGCAGGTCTCAGGCAGCTGGAACGAGACGACGCGGGGCATCTCCGGGTCGCTCTCCGGCACGGTCGGGAGCGGCCGCCTCCAGGCGGTCGTCAACTCGCCCCTGTTCACGGCGAACGTGAGCATCGTGTCCCGCGGCAAGACCCAAGAGGTCGTGATCGCGCCGCAGAACAACGACGTCCGCCAGGTGAGCGTGCGCCTGACCCGGAGCTAGCGGCGGCCCGGCAGGCTCGGACAGGGGACGTGGCTCGGAGGCGCAGGCCCCTCCGGGCGGCTTTCGCGACGAGGCGCCTTTGACGACGCGACCGGAGGAGCAGGCAACGCGCGGGCGGCGCTCGATCGGTCTCGGCGTCGAGCGCCTCGGCCTCGTTTCGCTGCGCCATCCGGCCCTCGTCGGCGTCGCGGCCGTCCTCCTGATCCTGGTCGCGGCCCTCGGGATCCGCCATCTCGCGGTGGACGATTCGCTGAGTCAGCTCTTCCGCTCGGACAGCCCCGAATTCCAGCAATACGAGCAGGTCTCGCGGCGCTTCCCGTCGAGCGAGTACGACGTCCTGGTCGTCGTCACGGGCAACGTGCTGGAGCGGAGCTCGCTCGAAGCCCTGCGCAATCTCGCGACCGACCTCCAGCTCGTCGACGGCGTGCGCGGGCTGGTGTCGATCTTCTCCGCCCGCACGGCGCCGACGGACGGCAAGCTCCCGACCCC
>JAFAPJ010000084.1 GCA_019247255.1 Methylobacteriaceae bacterium
ACGCGTAGCGCGCGGCAACCGCGGGAGGCGTATCGAACACCACGCCGTCGGCCAAGGATCGGCACAGCTTGATGTGCTCGGAATGCGCCCAGACGAGCGGCATCGCCGAGCCGGAGGGCTTGCCGCGGAACAGCTCGCGCTCCGGGATATCGTCGTGGTCCCAGACCTGCTCGGGCATCAGCCCGCCGGCGCTCGACAGGCGCTCCATCGTCCGGGCGAGCGCCCGGGCCACCTCCGGTCGTCCCGCCGCGAGCTCGTAATGGGCGCGCTCGCCCGAGAGCAGCGGCCAGGCCCGCCCGATCCCCGTCCCGTCGAAGGCGCGACCGTCGTCGTGCTCGCCGTAGCCGTCCTCGTTGTAGCGGTGCCAGCAGGGGCCCGCCTCGAACTCGACCTTGAGCAAGTGGTCGATGGCCGCCACCGTCCCGAGGATGCGCGGGTCGTCCGGCGCCCTCAGCCCGAAGCGCACGAGCGCCAACGCGTCCGGGCTGACGATGGAGGCCGCGGGCCGCCGCTCGCCGTCCGCCCGGTTGCGGATGTCGACCGTCCCGGCCGTCGGGCGCTCGCCGGGCGCGGCGGGCGGCGCGACCCGGACGTAATACCCGTCGATCCCGAGGCTGCGCGCGAGGTCGGTGTCGCGGGCGTAGAGCCACTCGTCGAGCGAGCCGTACCAACGATCGGCCGTCTCGCGGTAGCGCGCGGCCCGCTCCCCGTCGCCGCAGCGCTCGCCGAGCTCGGCCGCGGCGAGGAGCGCCGTGATGGTGACCGCGAGAGTGTAGGGCGTGTAGCCGCCGTTCTCCTCCCAGCGGTCCTGGCCCGTGATCGGTCCTGTCCGGACGAGGAAATCGGCCGCGCCCCGCACCATCGGCCAAAACCGCTCCACGCCGCGGGGCGCGAGCGCGCCCGCGCGGAACAGCATATCGGTGAGGAGGATCGGCAGCCCCACCTCGTCGAGCTGGACGCCGGACCAATAGGGCGTCCCGTCGAGCCACATGTTCTGCGCCCAATGCCCTTCGGCTTCCTGCGTCGCCCGCAGGTAGCGCAGCACGCGCCTGGCTTCGCGCCAGGCGCCGGCCGCCAGGAAGCCGCCGGCGGTCTGGACGAGGTCGCGCGGCCAGACGAGGTGGTAGCCGCCGAGATCGTTGTCGCCCTTCTCGGAGCCCCAGGGAATGGACAAGGATGCGATGAGCCCGCCCGGGAAGGTCGGGGATTCGTGGCAGCGCAGCACCATCGTGCTCATGCGGTAGGCGCCGTCCTCCCCGGGCTCAGGACCCTCGAGGTCGCGCAGGCCCGCCTGCCACTTGCGCCAGCCCTTCACGTAGCGGGTCCGCAGCGTGTCGAACTCCTCTTGCAGGCTGCCGCGGACGCGCAGCGCCGCCTCCGACCAGGTGCGGCCGAAGCCGAGCGCCACGATGCATGTCGTCTCGGCCCCGCCGACAGGCAGCTCCGCGGTGAGCGCGACGTTGCCGTTTCGGGCGATCTCGTAGGTGTCGCGGATCTCGCCGTCGCGCACGAGCTGCTGCCAGCCGTCGCTCACCCCGACGAAGCCGACCGAACGCGCCCGGAACGGGACGGAGGCGCCGAGCGCGAGCGAGGTGCCGTCCCCCTCCGCGAAGAGCATCGGCTGAGTCTTGTACGCGCCGAGCCAGCCGGTGTTGTCCTGTCCGCCGTTGACGAGATGCGGCGCCAGGAGCCCGTACAGGCGGAGCGGATCGTCCGCCGCCTTCCGGAAGGTGAGGCGCTGAAGCACGACGTCCCGGTCCGAATCGCAAATGATCTCCTTCAGGATCTCGTAGCGGCCGTCGCGCGCTCGGTTGTGCAGGCGGTAGACCGGCACCCCGCGCTCGATCGTCGAGACGTCGCGCTCGGTCGCCCGCTTCTCTTCCGAGAAGTAGCCGTCCGGCCCGGTGACCAGGAACCCGAAATCGCGCGTGCAGGCCTGATCGACCCGCATGAAGTAGATCTCGTTCAGGATGCCGTGGCTCAGCGTGAACCAGACGCGGCTCGTATGGGAGAGCGCCGTCCCGACCCCCTCCTTCGCGCTCGAGGTCCAACGGGGCTCGATACCGGGATGCCCGGGCGCCTCGATCATGCTGGTTCCTCGCTCCTGCGGGTCGGGTGCGCGGGCGGCGCACCGTCATGGCCCGAGACTGCCCGCGCGGCCGAGGCCGCTCAAGCGAGCCGGATGAGCTGCCTGCTTCGATCTTGGCACGAAAGCGCGCGCGCCTTGCAGGTCAAGCTGGCTGCAGGGTCGCGCGGTCGCGTCCGGCCCGGGTCGGACGGACCAGGCGCTCCAGGAAGTTCCGAATCTCCGTGCGGCGCAGCCGCGCGTCCGTCACCTGCTCGTCGAGGCCGAGGCGCCAGGCGAGGTCGGAACGGTCCGGCTCGGCATCGAGCGCCTCGATCAGCCGGACATGCTCGTCGAGATCGGCCGGGCCGCGCACGAGACCGGCCTCCACCAGGCTGTCCGCCTGACGGCGAAGCGCGCCCGCGACCTCGAACAGCGCGAGCTCGGGATGGTACTGACATCCCCAGAAGACCCCCGGCCCGCAGCGGATCTCGGCGGCCTGCACCTTCGTCACCCCGTTCGTCGCGAGCAGGGTCGATCGCTCCGGCAGCGTCGCCACCTCGTCCGCATGCACGGAGGGTGCGTCGAAGGCCGGCGGACGTCCGGCGAGGAGCGGATGGCTGCGGCCGGCCTCCGTCGGGGTGATGCGGCGGGCGAAGCCGGCCTCCCGGCCGCGCCGGCTCGGCCGCACGGCGCCGCCGGCCGCGACGGTCGCGACCTGCAGCCCCGCGCAGGACCCGAAGGCCGGGGCTCCGGCCGCGAAGACCGCGCGCATGAAGTCGATCTCCCGCCGGGCCTCGGGCGTGTCTTCGTAGAGGTGCAGCGGCGAGCCCGTGAGGAAGACCCCGTCGATTTCGGAGAGCGCCGCGCCCGGCGGCAGCGCCGCGTCCGTGTCCCCTGGCGTGACCCGGTCGATCGCGGCGCCCGGCGCGAGCCGGGCGAGAAGCGCCACGAAGGTCTCGCCGTTGGAGCGCCCGACGCTGTCGCGCCGCTTCGCCCGCGCGGCCGGGGGCTCGCTCTCGGCGACGAGGAGATGGAGTGTCACGGGAAGAGGGTCCTCGGCCGGAGCGCTCGCGCGCCTGGCCCGGCCGAACCCTCGTGCCCGGAACGTGGTTCCGGCCGGGCTTGCGCTCTGCCGCCGCAGGTCGGCGACCTCAGCGCCGCGCGGCCTCCGCCATCGGCACCGCGCGGAGCTCGGCGGCCGGGCGCGGCGCGGCCGGGCGAGGCTCGGCCCGGTAGGGCGACCGGGCGACGATCCGGCCGTCGACCTCGCGCACGTCCCGCAGGCCGCACATCGCCATCGTGGTGTCGAGCTCCTTCCTGATGATGTCGAGGCATTGGGTCACGCCCGCCTCCCCGTTCGCCCCGAGCCCGTACAGGAAGGCGCGGCCGATGAACGTGCCCTTCGCGCCGAGCGCCAGCGCCTTGATGACGTCCTGGCCCGACCGGATACCCCCGTCGAACAGGATCTCGATCCGGTCCCCGACCGCGGCCGCGATCTCGGGCAGCGCCGCGATGGAGGACAGCGCGCCGTCGAGCTGACGTCCGCCATGGTTCGACACGATAAGCGCGTCCGCGCCGCTCTCGGCCGCGCGCTCCGCGTCCTCGACGTCCAGGATGCCCTTGAGGATCAGCTTGCCGCCCCAGCGGTCGCGGATGCGGCGCACGTCGTCCCAGTCGAGCGAGGGGTCGAACTGCTCGGCCGTCCAGGCCGACAGGGACGAGAGGTCGGTCACGCCCTTCGCGTGGCCCACGATGTTGCCGAAGGTGCGCCGCTCGGTGCCCAGCATCGCGAGGCACCAGCGCGGCTTCGTGGCGAGGTTGACGAGGTTGCGGATCGTCGGCTTCGGCGGGGTCGAGAGGCCGTTCTTGATGTCCTTGTGACGCTGCCCGAGGATCTGCAGGTCGAGCGTCAGGACGAGCGCCGAGCAGCCCGCCCGCTCGGCCCGGTCGATCAGCCGGCCGATGAAGTCGCGGTCGCGCATCACGTAGAGCTGGAACCAGAAGCCGGGCCCGGCCTCGGCCGCCACGTCCTCGATCGAGCAGATCGACATGGTGGAGAGCGTGAAGGGGACGCCGGCGCGCCGCGCCGCCCGGGCCGCCAGGATCTCGCCGTCCGCGTGCTGCATGCCGGTGAGGCCCGTCGGCGCCAGCGCGACCGGCATCGCGACCGGCTGGCCCACCATGGTCGAGGCGAGCGAGCGCCCCTCCATGTTCACGGCGACCCGCTGGCGCAGCTTGATCTGCGCGAAATCCTGGCTGTTCGCCCGGTAGGTGCCCTCCGTGTAGGAGCCCGAATCCGCGTAGTCGTAGAACATGCGCGGAACGCGCCGCTCGGCGAGCCGGCGCAGGTCCTCGATGCAGGTGACGGGCGGCTCGGGAATGAGGCGCGCGAGTCGCGACGGCGGCCGCGCGCTCGGCATCGTGGTCGTCGACATGGAGCTTCTCCGAATTCGGCCGGACAGCATGAACCGCGTCGCCCGGCCGGTCGAGCCCGGCTAAACCTTAGTCGCGGGGCTGGCCGGCGGCCTCGACAGGCGGCAGGGCTCGGCTAGAAGCAGGGCCACGACAAGACGGGAGGAGAGGACGATGAGGGCTTATCTGATGGGGGCGCTCGGGGCCCTCGCGCTCGCGACGGCGGCCTCGGCGCAGACCGTGAAGATCGGCATGACGGTCTCGACCACGGGACCCGCGGCTTCGCTCGGCATCCCGGAGGCGAACACCGCGAAGCTGTTCCCGAAGGAGATCGGCGGCGTGCCGGTCGAGGTCGTGGTGCTCGACGACGGCTCGGACGCGACGCGCGGCGTCGCGAACACCCGCAAGCTCCTGACGGACGAGAAGGCCGACATCGTCATCGGCTCGTCGACGACCCCCGTCTCGCTCGCCATGATCGAGGTCGCGTCCGAGGCGAAGACGCCGCTCATCACGCTCGCGGCCTCTGCGGCGCTCGTCAGTCCGATGGACGACAAGAAGCGCTGGGTCTTCAAGACGCCCCAGAACGACCGGCTGATGGCGGACGCCGTCGTCGAGCACATGGCGGCGAGCGGCGTGAAGTCCGTCGCCTTCATCGGCTTCAACGACGCCTACGGCGACGGCTGGCTCAACGTCGTGACCCCGGCCCTCGCCGCGAAGAACATCCAGATCGTCGCGAGCGAGCGCTACTCGCGCTCGGACACGAGCGTGACCGGCCCGGTGCTCAAGCTCATGAGCGCCAAGCCGGACGCCGTCCTGATCGCGGGCTCGGGCACGCCGGCCGCCTTGCCGCAGAAGACCCTGAAGGAGCGCGGCTACGCCGGCCGGATCTACCAGACCCACGGCGCGGCCAACAACGACTTCCTCCGCGTCGGCGGCAAGGACGTCGAGGGAACGATCCTTCCCGCCGGTCCTGTGCTGGTTGCTTCGCAGTTGCACGACGTTCCAGCCAAAACGGCCGCCATGGACTATGTGCAACGCTACGAGAAGG